>JAFQVE010000333.1 GCA_017408185.1 Oscillospiraceae bacterium
CATCATCGAAGTCTGCGTATTCAACATCTTTTACTTCAAGTTCTACACCAAGCTTCTGCATTGCACGATATACAATTACCATCATATCCTGACGGATGATTGTATTTCTCGGAGCATACTTATTATCTCCGATGCCGTTTACAATGCCTGTATTGCGTGCTATTGCGAGTTCTTTTTCAAAGTAGTCACTTTCTGCTACGTCTGCAAAATTCTCCGTATTTTCGCTTTCAAGCTTGAATGCACGAACAAGAAGTATTGCAAAGTCAGCTCTTGTGATGTTGTTTGCAGGTGAGAATGTATTCTCACTCGTTCCCTTGATGATCCCTTCATCCGCAAGAATGTTGATTGCATCACTTGCCCAAGCGTGATTTCCGAGGTCGATGAAGCGAACCTTTTTATCTGAAGATTCACCTTCGTTTCCTGTTGAAGGTTTTGTCGGATTTATTGTTTCTTCCTCATCTTTATCTGGTGCCGAAGGGGGTGAAGTTGTTGTATCCCCGCCACCTCCGCCGGAAGCTCCACTCGTCGTTGATCCATAGACTGTCACAGTAAAGTTTGTGCGGCTTATTCTTCCGTTCTCATCTATTGCATCAATTCGGAAGAGATTTTCACCAATCTGCGAAGCAGTCGGCTTCCATGTTATTGTGCCGGATGCTTCATCAAGTGTTGCTCCGCGAGGAAGCGATACTGACTTATAATGCACGTTACCCTCACCGGAAGCACTGACGTTTACGGTGACGGATGAACCTGCCGTTGCAGTAATTCCGTCATATGTTCCGTTAAATGTCGGAGCTTTGTCATCAACATGAGCAAGTGGTATGCGGAA
This sequence comes from Oscillospiraceae bacterium, assembly GCA_017408185.1. Next base: position 827 of record JAFQVE010000333.1, read on the forward strand.
TGACTGTTCCTTCTGAACAAAATAGTTATATCCCTTACCGAAATCATTTTTATCAGCAAAGCTTGATACAAGCGATGTGTTTCCGAGATTCAGACGTACACTTCCGTCAATATCGGGCGACGGTTCGGCACTGAGAATGCGGAATGAACCGTTGTCCTCAACATGGGTATTATCTACATAAATGTAGGTATTTGGAAGTGTCTCCAAATCAACATCAGATGTGAATTTTACATCAATATAGTTGTTTGTCGAAAACTCAGTTTGGAAACCTGTAATTTTTCCTGTATACGCAGGTGTAAGCCCTGTCTGATTTGCTATTGTTGTTCCATCATTTACATACGAATAAATAATTTTATCGTCAACCATCGAAACAACTCCGATAAATCCGGAAAAATCAAAGCTTGCATCACTACCGCATGACGTCTGGTAGTGTACCTTATAAGGAATCGTTGTATCCTTTGCGTAAACAATGTAGTCGATACGTCCGTTTTCAAGCGTAACCTTTACAGCCTTTGCTTCGTCAATTGTAAACTCAGCACCGTCTGCACGGGTAATCTTAACCTTTTCGATACTGTCTATATATCTGTCTCCGTCATACGGTTCAACAACAGAGGTAAAGAGCGTATCAAGCCTTTCATCCTGTGCTTTCCCATCGTTTGCACCCGTGTGACGTGCAAACAGATATCTGACTTTGTCGATTGCAAAAGGCTTTTTTGCCGGTATAGCAGACGATGTTGTAATCTCATCAAGTTTAAATGAGTTAACCATCGTAAGTCTTACACGTAAATCATTGTTTGGAGGATTAAGTTCCTTATAGTGGTCATCCACTTTCCAGTCCATACTGAAAACATCGGCATTTCCGGGATCGGTTGCACGGTCAACCTCTCCAAACCAACTATATGTACCAAGACCGTCTGTCTTTCCTCCGAGGTCGCTGTCGATATCATACACACCGAATTTTCCGCCGTAAACGTTTTTGATATCAACAGACAGAACGTTACTCTCTCCCCAGCCCTTATCAACCCCCTGGTATGAACCTACATAATTGCCGTCCAAATCAGTTTGACTTTGTACATTTATGTTGTCAGAAAGATCAGCTTCTCGACCGAGAGCGTGGAAGGAATAGAGATGGTCCTCGCCGCCAATTATGTGGAAGAAGTCAATGCCATAGGAAACATCGTCATTTGCATCAACCATGACGAATGTTCGACGATACTTTTCCACTCCCTGCCAGTCGTATACTGCAGCATTTTCAATATCCATAAGCTGAACGCGTCCGGAGTCGTCAAAGTGCATCGGCTCAGCTCCGATTACATTACGCTGTGCAATATTGTTTACCGTAACCGTATTATGGCTAGTTGTGTGTAGGTCAAACTCAAAACGCTGTGCGCTGTTGTTGTCCTTATGAGCAGTCTCACCGGGGTCTGCGCCAACCTCAAGACCGTAGGAATGGAAAACAAGATTCAGCTTGTCGCGGTCTGCGTGACCACCCATCATTCCGTACCAGATGTAGAAATCGCGTTGGGTGTTTACGTTTCTCTGAGTATCGTCAGAAATAAACCAGTCACCTGCTCGGAGGATTGCATAGCCGTATCCTGCAAAGTTCTCACTTTGAAGCTTTATAGCACTTGAGCCGTCAACAACCTTTTCAATCTCCTCAACAACAGCCTCCGGCTCTGCAAGAAAAATGCTACCATGGATGCCGCCCGTCTCATTTCCGTTAAGACGATAGAGATAGCGTGCGATATTCGCCTTCATCTCTTCATCTTCCGTAAGCTCAAACGCAAGAATCAAAGCATTCATGTCAGTCAATGCGAGGAGATGTCTTCCCATAGCATCATGGTCACCGATATTCGGTGATGCTTCTGTAACGCAGAGAATTTCAATCTGACCTGTAAGCAAGCGCTTGAATCTCGGGTTACTATAAATATCGTATAAAACCTTCTTATCCTCAGGTATCTTGTCATAGCCGTTCAGAATATCACCAAGCGCCACAAGATTCGATACCCATCCGGCGTTATATCCGGGAGATGACTCGTTGGCGTGACCGTCACGGCTGACTATGCCCATAATCGTGGCTGCGATATTACCGCCGGTATATTCGTCTGTGCTTACTGCCCCGCCACTCTTAAACTCAAAATCAATCCACTCTTCTGTTTCAGGAGATGAGTCAAGCACAATACCTGCAAGTAAGTGCATTATCTGGTCAGTTGGGAAGTTACCCTGATATCTTCTTTCAAGACGTGCCTTGTGGATCGTGCGCAGTAGGTTGTTTTCAATGTTCATTGAAATTGCAGTCGCGCTTGTCTTCGGATTTTCAAATCCGTACTTTTCCGCCTTTTCAGATAGGAAAGCAATAGTTTGTTCGTTTTTAAGTGCCGGCCAGAAGGCATCATATGCCTTTATAAACAAATCAGCAATAGATACGTCGTGAAGCTTTCCGAGAATAAGACCATGAGGGAGTCCCGTAAGAGTTCCGTCCGCATTTTGCTTATAGCTGTTATCCGATACAGGGAGACGCTGTCCGATTTCAACAACGTCAAAGTCTGGATATACATCGGCAATGCGGTCAACAAGAATAGCTCCGGTTATGCCATACTTTTCTTCACCTGTATAAATATATGCATCCATAAGCGAAGTAAGTGCTTTCCAGATAAGCCCTTGACCATACGGATCCCAGATACCGTAATAATTGTAATATGCTATAAACGGTTCTATTCGGTGCTCAGTCTTAGGTGTGCCGTCTTCGTTGTAAATCTGTTCACCGTTTTTATCCTTGAAATAATAGGTGTATTCATAGCCCCAGCCGTCGTCTACCGCAAACAAAGGATCATTCTTTTCCCCATAATAATCATTATAGAGATAACCACCTTTAACGCCGTAACCGTAGTAAGTCTGCCATTCTTCGTCTGTATGCTTGCCGCCGGGGGCAGTACACGTACATTGAGCACCGTCTGCACACACAAACATCTCATGGTGATTCTGCAAAGCAAGCTCATAATCCCAGTTTGCATGCTCATCAAGACCAAGCTTATAAAACTTTTCAAAGTCGTTTGACGGGAAGTAACGTTTGCAATCCGGACATTGAACCTTCCACGGTCTCACAAGTGCATTGCGCTTGAATGGTCTTGAACCATACTGTTCCTCAAGCTCTTTTCCACAGTAGAGGCAGTCCGTATATCCCGAATCGTTAAAGCGTGCCGTCATCAATTGTGCACGCGGAAGCTCCTGAGTTGTGACAAAATTCCAAAGTTCTTCTCTCATATTGACGTATATATCGGCTTGTTCAACAACGGACTTCATAGTCTGTCGTGCCCAGTCATAGCGTTCAATGTTGTTGCGCGCATTTTTTACCTTTGTATCGGTGTAATATGTTCTGCGCGTTTTGCCTGTGCCGACAATAACGGTGAGCGTAAAGTCTTCGATGTAGTTACCCCACTCTGCCGTAACGGTAATCGTACCGATACCATTCTTGAGTGCCGTAATGGTGTTCCCTGAAAGGTCTATGATTTCGGGAGAATTGTTTATATACGAAAGAGTGCAGTTCTCGGTATATTCGGGAACTTCAGTCTCCCACCGGACAAGCTCAGGTCCGACAGTCAGCTTATCTCCTACAGTTACAGCGTCGAAGGTTTTCATGCCGGTTATCGGAATTTTCCCACTAAATATTATGTTATTGAGCATAAGAGTTCCGTATGTTCCGTAGCCGCCCTGAACAATAAGCAGATAATCTCCCGATGCGTCTACATATGTATCACCGAGATATGTTGTTCTCTCGATGTTTCCTTCATCAGTTGCTGTGAAGTTTTTATCGTAGCAGTTGAAATATCCTACCTTATATGAATCCGTGAGATAGTCTTCTACCTTTTCTCCTTTTTGGGGTATGGGAGCGAGATACACATACCCTTCTCCAAGTGTGTTATAAGCAAGATGTTCAATAGCTGCGCGGTAATGACCTGCACTTTTGAAGTTAAGTTTAAGCGCAAACCACTTCCCCTTTGATACGCTCGCACTGAGGTATGTTCCATTCTGTATAAAGAAGGTTCGCTCAGCTCTTACAACATTTTCATCACATCCGTACCAACTCCAACCATCGGTGTAATCAGCAGTAATACCGTGACCTTCCTCAAATCCGCATATATCCTTATTTGCTCGGCTTGTGTTTTTATAAAGGCTTGAATCTACATAATACGACGGATTTATCCACGCCTCGCCTCTTGAGTTGTTATCCATCGTATCAAGTGCATGAGTTATTCTATCCCCCGAGTCAGTCGGGTCTATAACTCGTACATAACCTACAGCATCCTCTTCTTTGCCCTTTATCTCAACTTTTGCCATAACTTTTGTGCGGCCGAAGTTATTTCCTGCTGTTACATTAAGCCCGTCAACAGCTGCAATATCTTCGTCAGAAGATGAAATGTTCTTTAATGTAAATTGGGTTATCGGGTTTCCAAACTTATCGGCAAGAGAAAGAGTTGTATTCTCACCCGCAAGAAGTCTGCCGCTTTCGGGGATAAGCTGATTGGTCTTTATCTCCTGCTCGACATACTCACCACTGAAGGTAATTTTTGAGATAATGGTACCCGTTGTGCCTGCATTTGTCTGCTTGAATACAAGAAGGTGGTCACCTTTCGTCTTTACCTCGACGGACATAACCTTTGCCGTACCGTCATACTGTGTACTGTCAAGCACGCCTATCTTGTAGGTGTCATCGGATATAAGCTCGACCACCTCGTCGATTCTCTCCTGCGGAAGCTGAGGATAGATAAGCTTCTCCTCATCCGTCAGCACTTCATCGTCAAGCTTCAAGTAATAATATGTCCTTCCGTCGTTCTTTTTAAGGTCAGACATCGGGATGAAGAAAACATCCGCAACTTTATTATCCGAAGCGTAGTTTATCTTCACGTCATATCTTCCCGTCTTTTCAAACGGGAATGCGAGAGCGTGGAATCCACCTATTTCCGTGGATATAAGTCTGAACGTACCATCAGAACTCTGATAGAAGGTGCGATTCTGTACATATCCATTGTTATGTGTCTTTGTATACTGTGTGTTCCACGCATATGCATACCATCCGTCGGTGAATTCAGGAGTTACACCACGAAGGTCTGCATTCGCAGACTGGTCGCCTGTTTGGTTCGATTTAAGCTTGACAACCGGATTTTCCCATGTGTTCTTTACAAGTGCAAAGACGTAATTTTTAGTTGCCTCTTTTCCGGCATATGCTGCAGTAATTTCCGGCGGAGCCCAAGGGAGAACCTTTGTAAACTCGAGCCTTGCCGGATATATTCTGCCTATGTTGTCTGCGTTTGCAACATCAGAAGTTGCAATCTTGAACACAACAACATACTCTCCCTTTTTAAGCTCAATCTCAGATGAGCCGTTTCTCGTCTTGAGAGGAGCGACCGCTTGTTTCCAGTTGCTTGAAACTCTTGTCGGCGCACATACCGCAAGCTCGTCCTCACTACCGAGTGTAGTGGAGATATCCGAAAGAGCCGTAGTCCCAGGAAGAATATGTACCGTCGCTTTTCCGGGATAATTTGTTCCGTTGTTGTTCCTTCCTGTGCAAATATAGTTGATGTTATAGATTCCGTCTTCAGCAACATCAAGCTTAATCGCAAACCAGTCGCCCACTGTGCCTGTGGTATACAGGTAATGTCCGGTAAAAGTATTTTCTACATACTGAATTTTAGTTGTCAGTCCGTCGGATTGACCGAAAAACTTCCACTTATTCCCCGTAGCCGGATAGTCTGTGAACGTGTCTACAGATCTATTCAAATCAGCATCACCGTTTGGCGCAAAGCTGTATACAATCGGATCTGCCTCAGCACTGACTAACAGAAATGTTGGAACAAGAGAGATTACCATACACAGAGAAAGTATGAAAGATAATAATCTTTTTGCTTTCATTTTATCCTCCTGAATAATTTCAAAACTGTTTTTGCATATACGATGTACATGATGGGTATGGGCGGTTATCAAACCGCCCAAAATGTTGTCTCAGTACTACTTAGTCAGAGTAAACTATCTTATAGTCTGTTCCGTCAAGATAAATTACATATCCACGGACTTTTGAATATACTTTGGTAAGCTTAACGGCAAACTGACCATGACTGTTCTTCCCCTGAGCAATGTGCTTTTCATGTGCACTGCCGACTGTTGGCGTTCCACTGTTTGATGCAACAATGCCCGCTTCAACTATGTTATAGTCTGCCGAGTCATATTCTATCATATATGCACCGTGTCCCTCATCAAGCACAACAAGCGGCTTTTTGTCCTCCGGAACATCCGCTACATTCTCTTCTACATCCGAGACTTTGAATACATAATAAGTATACGGAGAAGAGTAGCTTACAACTCTTCCATCACGAAGCCATGAGCTAAAGCCTGATTTCGATTTATTGTATGTAATCGGCTCACTGTAGGTATACTCCCCAACAGCGTTTGCAGTATATTTTGCAACTGCACGTGTGATACCATTTCCAAGCTCGGACTCTAATGTGAACGCCTCGCCATTTGCAGTTTCCCAACCGTTAAATGTATAACCAATCATTTCTGCAGCAGGAAGCTCTGAAAGTGCTTCAAACTCGGTTGCTGTATACTCCGCGACAAGTTCACCGTTCTTGTTCCAAAGCTCAACACCTACTGCATCTGTCGGATTTGCTTCTTCATAAATCGCTGTGATAAATGCATTTGAATAAATTTTGTATTCAAAGTTTTCCTGCGGTGCGTCGAGGATTAACTTTCCTGTGACGGAGTTTCCGCGTTTCCAACCGACGAAGTTGTAACCCGGTACATTTTCCGCTGTAAGAGTTACCTTATCACCGCGTTTGAGATTTCCGTTAACCTCGAACTCAACGCCGTCGCCGATGTTAGAATATACACCAAAGGTGACTGAATCATCCGTTGAGTCTACCACTATTACCTCTGCAGGGACGATGCTTATCGGATTTAATTCTGAAACTGTTGCAGAAATTTTTGCCTTGCCGACAGAATCTGCTGTAAGTGTATTTCCATCCACCGAAACAGCGGTGTTGTTGCTTGCGAATACTGCATAAGCTGAAACAGAACTTCCGTCCGCTGTGTTCCAAATGTTTGCAGCTGCAGGAGTTGTATCATTTACCTTAAGCTCGTCAGTCGTTACAGTTACAACACCTGCATATGCAGAACCGACTTCATCTCCCTGAAGAACAAAGGAACTCGGATATGTTCCCGACTCACTGTGACAACCTGGATATTGACCGGTTGATCTGAAGACAAGGATGTATTCGCCACTTTCAATCTCATATTCCTTATCGAGAATTGTTGTTGCAGCTTTTGACTTACCGTCCGTTATTTCCGAGGAAACATAAGCAATCGGTGTCTCTCCATTGATCGGCATTGCTGATTCAAGAGCGCTCGCTACATCCTGCGTGCTGCCATCCAACAGATATATGTTACCATACCCTGCCTTTGTAGTTGTTGCAACAGGAAGTTGCATATGATTAAGAACAACTTTGTATTTTCCACCGACCGGAACATTTATTTTAAAAGATGCCCAATATCCTGCAGATGTTCTGATTCTGAGTCCGTCACCTGTCTTGATAATCTGCATAGTTTCTCTTGATTTTTCATATGATGACCACATACCCTGCGTATCGGTATATAATACCGGTGAGGTCAACTCAGTATTATTCCCTACCGGAGTATCCATAAAATCATATGTAAATGTATAATCAGCATAGTCCGGAG
>JAFQVE010000334.1 GCA_017408185.1 Oscillospiraceae bacterium
ATGATGCAGAGATATGAAAGAATATCCTTAATTTCTGCTCTTTCAAAGAATCGCATACCACCGATGATGCGATAGGGAATAGCTCTGCGGCGGAAAGCATTTTCAAGCTGCATTGACTGTGCATTTATGCGATAGAGGACGGCGCAATCGGAAAAGGCGGCACCGCCTGCTTTTGCGGCAATTATTTCATCTGCCACAAAGCTCGATTCATCTTGCTCATTGTTCGCCTTAAACACGAGGGGAAGAGGTCCGTCGTCAATATCCGTCCAGAGATTTTTTCCCTTTCTTCCCGTGTTATTCTTTATAACGCTGTTTGCAACGTTCAAGATATTTGTGGTTGAACGGTAATTGCGTTCAAGTCGGATTGTCTCGGTGTTTGCAAACTGTTCTTCAAAGCTTAAGATGTTTTCAATGGTTGCACCACGGAAACGGTAAATGCTCTGGTCATCGTCACCGACAACACAAAGGTTTCCGCTGCCGCCGGCAAGAAGCGAAACAAGAACATACTGGGCGTGGTTTGTGTCCTGATACTCGTCAACAAGGACATATCTGAACTTTCTGTGATAGTAATCAAGCACATCACGATGCTCGGAAAGAAGCTGAACCGTAAGCATAATGATGTCATCAAAATCGAGAGCGTTTGCCTCTTTGAGCCTTGCTTGATACTTTTTGTAAACCTCTGCTATTTTCTCGTTGCGGAAATTGCCTTCGGCTTCTGCGGCAAACTTTGCAGGAGTATAAAGTGAATCTTTGGCACGGCTTATTATATTCTGACACGCCTTGGGGGGGAATGCTTTGGTGTCAATATTAAGGTCTGTAAGAACGTTTTTGATAACACGCTCGGAATCTGAGGCATCATAAATGGTAAAGGTATTTGTATATCCTATTCTGTCTATGTAGCGGCGAAGAATTCTCACGCAGGCGGAATGGAAGGTGGCCGCCCATATATCCTCGGCACATTGCCCAACTGTGCGTGAAAGGCGTTCTTTAAGCTCGTTTGCCGCCTTGTTCGTAAAGGTAATTGCGATAATTGACCAGGGGGCGGCAGGATTAAGTGCACATATATTGTCGGCACTTTCACGGAGCATCTCATCGCCGGAGCGAAGATATTCACGGAGAATTTCAACATCCATATCGGTAATGTTTTCGGGAACTATGTCTGAATTGTGTGCATCACCGTATTTTATCATATTGGCAATTCGGTTTATAACAACCGTTGTTTTTCCGCTTCCTGCTCCTGCAAGCAAAAGAAGCGGTCCGTTTATCTTGAAGACCGCCTTCTGTTGCATATCATTTAAAAAGTTAAACTGTTTTTCCAAATACTCACGACGAAGTGCGAGAAATGTCTCTTTTGTGTTAGTGGTCATAATTTAATCTCCGAAGAATGCAGCGCCGATTATTCCGGCATCGTTGCCGAGCTCTGCAATCAAAAATTCAGTCTTTTTCTTATAAGTGGAGTAGCACTCTCTCTCTGTGATTTCACGAAGAGGAGCAAGGAGTGTTTCACCCTCTTTTGAAATGCCTCCGCCTAAGATGATGGCTTCGGGTTGCATGAAATTTATGACATCAATGATGCCTATGGAAAGGTATCTTATAAACTTATCAACAACCTTCTTTCCGGTCTCATCGCCCTTCTTCATTGCATCAAAGGCGGTTCTTCCGGAAACATCGTCAAGGCTTCCTGCAAGAGTCCACATAAGGCTTTCCGGATGGTGCTTCATTGCCTCACGGGTCTGACGGATAAGTGCCGTTGCGGAAGCATAAAGCTCAAAGCAACCACGTCGACCACAGTTGCAAGAAAGACCTTCCGGGTCGATGCATAAGTGCCCGAGCTCTCCTGCGGCACCGTTACAGCCTGTGAAAATCTTGTTGTTTATAATAATGCCTGAACCTACACCTGTTCCGAGGGTGACCATAACCGCTGTGTTAAAATCCTTTGCACAGCCGATGCGAACTTCTGCAAGGGCTGCGGCATCGGCATCATTTCCTATATGGCATTCATAGCCTGTTTCACGTTTTACATATCCCACAAGGTCGGTCATATTGAGTGGAACATTGTTGCAACATACAACAAGCCCTGCCTCATCATCGGCGTGCCCGGGAACTCCGATGCCCACAGAAGAAATTTCCTCTCCCTTTGCCTCACTTGCAATGGTCTTTATGTGTGCAACGATATCTGAAAGAAGTACAGCTTCACTGTCAATGCGAGTGGGAATGCTCTTTTTAAAAACAAGGCAACCGTCATCGGTCACAAGACCTCCTGCGATATTTGTTCCGCCTAAATCAATTCCTATTCTCAAAGTAAGTTACCTCCGATTAGTCAAAAAAACTATTGCTGAGTCTGTCGGCGAGATCCTGTGCCGCATTATATCCCATCTTCTTGTGACGGTTGTTCATAGCTGCAACCTCAAGAATGACGGCAAGATTACGTCCGGGCTTTACCGGGATTGTAAGGGAAGGTATCTTGATGCCGAGAATCTCTATATACTGTGTATCTGCACCAAAACGGTCATACTGCTTCCCGTCCTGCCAGATTTCAAGGTTTATTACAAGGTCAACCTTTTCTGTGAGCTTAACAGAACCCATACCGAAGATTCGTCTTACATCAACAACTCCGATGCCTCGAAGCTCAATGAAGTGACGGATAACCTCGGGAGCTGTTCCGACGATGCTTTTTGAAGAAACACGCTTAAGCTCAACTGCATCATCTGCAATAAGACGGTGACCGCGCTTTACAAGCTCTATTGCAGTCTCACTTTTACCTACTCCACTCTCGCCGAGGAGAAGTACACCTTCACCATATATTTCAACGAGGACACCGTGACGGGTGATACGAGGTGCAAGCTGAACGTTGAGAAAGGAAATCAACGCTGCCATAAAGTTTGATGTGATGAGTTGCGTTCTGAAAATAGGAGTGTTATATTTCTTTGCAACTTCAATGAGCTCGGGATGCACATCGAGTCCTCTTGTAAATACCATAAAAGGAATTTTCTTCTCTAAAAGTGCCTCGAAACGAGAAGAACGCTCTTCAACGCTCAGGGAGTTCAAAAAGTTTGTTTCCACACGTCCTATTATAACCGCACGTTTATTGTCAAATGCATCAAAAAAGCCTGAAAGCTGAAGTCCCGGACGGTTCAAGTCCATGGAAGCAAGCTCCATATGCTCATATCCGTCCGGACCATAAACGACTTCAAGCGAAAATTCCTTGATTATTTCCTTTAATTTTATTGTGTAGCTGCCAAAATTCGAGTCCAAACCAAACACCTCCGAATGTATAACTATCTATTATAATTATACTCGCAAACAAAGAAAATTTCAATACAAACATAAAGAAAAGGCGGAGGGCAAAATTTTAGTTCTGCCCTCCGCATATGTAAGTGAGTTTATTTGAGAATTCTGTATTTTCCGATTACCGGAAGTTCCTTTGCTTTTCCTTGTGAAGCGTTCATTATTCCGATAATGAGAAGCGCAAGGAAAATAATTCCCGCAAGTCCGACAATTCCGAGAAGGAAAGTGGCAAGTCCCCACATACGCCAGGGAAGTATCGAAAACAACAGGAAACTGAGCACAAAATATGCAAATCCATATATAACCTCAATTATTGCAAGAATCAAGCCTTGATTCGCGTGGTAGCGTGCAAACTTCGACTGCGGTGCGGCAAATATTGGAATGAGTACGAGAATTCCGAGATATGCAAGGATTGCCATTGCCTTATTCTGCTCGATGTCGTGCGAATCAAATTCCATAGTTGTGTCGGGAGTCTTGTTAAGGTTTGAAATTGACATTTAAATATCCTCCTTAATGTTTTTTAAATTTTTATATTATTAATCCAGCGCTTTTTCGGCATCGCTTAACGTATCTTCAAAGCTCTTCTGGAGACCTATACCGATATCGAATTTCACGCCGTAATAATAGAACAATCTGTCAAATTTGCTGTCCTTGTTGTTGTCGTATACGTCGGAAACATACACAGCCATATTCTTTCCATCCTTGCGGAAGCACCAGCCCTGCAAGAAGCCGTTCAGAGCCTTTTCAAGTGTGGTTTCTGCTGCAGGATTCTCACCTTCGCCGACAAACTCGTGTCCGATTATGTTATAGCCATCATCGGAAGCCGCGGCGGTGACACGGAATACTTTCTCATAATAAGCCCTGATTTGTTCGTCCGACAGCTCTCCGTCGGGCATTTTGAATATCACAACTGCGTGACCGATATCGCTTGTGGGATCATCGGCATAAGCACCTTTTTCACTCACGGTATATTCCCAATCAGGCTTTAAGTCTTCGTAAGAAATGCCATATGCTTTCAGATAATGCTCCACTGCCGCTTCACTGAATGAATCAAACTCTTCAGCTTGTTTGACGGCGTTATTTGCAAAATCACCGGCATCAGCTTTTCCTTCCGTACCACCGCAAGCTGAGAGGGTGAATATAAGGATTAACGCCAATAAGATTGATAATGATTTTTTCATTTTTTGAAACCTCCTTTTATTTCAAATTTTCAACCATTCTCACTGCAATAATGAGTGCCTGTTCTCTTGTTGCGTTTGCATAGCCCTGTGCCTGCTGTGCGGTTGTTGTGTTCTTGGGTGCAAATTTGTTATTGCCCACGCCGTTGATGATACCGTTCGCTGCCATAAAGTAAACGCTGTCCTTCGCCCAGGCGGAAATGTCCTTATCGTCTGCGAAGAGTGCAGGCTTTGTGTAATCGAGCTTGAAGCTTGCATCTGTTGCAAGTGTCCATCCGGGAAGCGTTACACGCTTGAACACTCGGGTTAACATTGCCGCCGCCTGTTCACGGTTGAGCA
>JAFQVE010000335.1 GCA_017408185.1 Oscillospiraceae bacterium
GAAGATTTCCGTTTCCGTTATAGAAATAAACGGGAACTTCCGAAGCGTTTTCATCGGGAAGCTCTATAAATTCTGCATAAACCGCTGTGTTTGTGTTGAACTTAAAGGTTGCGGTCGCATCTGTTGAAAGAACCGTTCCTGCACCGTTTCTCCAGTATGCAAACTCATAGCCGTCGTTTGCTTCTGCGGTTGCTTTCACACTTGTTCCGATTGCAACCTCACCGACTATGGGATATCCTTCTGCAGAAACGCTTCCGGCATCTGCATCGCTTGATACGAATGTGAAGTTTACGAGAGTGTCGGTGACCTCTTCGCCCGGCTCTGCCGCTTTAACGGTTACGGCCTTTCGGATTTCACCATATGCACCTGCACTTTCGGCAATAATCTCTGCATTGCCGACTGATTTTGCGATAACTGCACCTGCTTCCGTAACCTCAAGAACAGAAGAATCAGAGCTTCTGAATGTGAAATTACCTGCCGCTGTGCTGTCCTTTGAAAGATATGCCGTTGCAGTAGCGGTTGCAGTTGCATCAACTTCAAGAGTATCGGAAACTCCGCTGATCTCACCGCCCATAAGTGCCGCACCACTACCGCCGTCGAGGACGATGTTTCCGACATATGCATATTCAGTTCCCTCAACGCCTGCCGAAACAGACTGGAAACCAATGTAATATTCACCTGCTGCGGGGAATTTATAGCTTGCCGCAGCTCCGTCTTTTATAAAGGAATTCGGAGTTGTGAGTCCGCTTGTACCGGAGGAGTTGTTGCAGTCTATGCTTCCGATGAGATGCTCATCGGAAAGTGCATCAAGATTCGGAGTTACGGATGTGGGGAAAATATATGTATTCAGAATCTGACCTTTGCTATGTATCAGATTCTTCATCTTTACATCGTATTCGCCGGCTTTCGGAACGTTGATTTTAAGAATTAACCAATGCCCCGTATAGATTTCGATATGCTGCGATGAATTGTAACGCATACGATATTTTTTGGGAGCTTCATCACCGACTGAATCCTTGGCATATTCGAAAAAGTCGTTTGTCTTATCATAAGTGAGATATTCCGCAAACTTAAGTGTCTTTCCAACATCAGCATTACCGGTTATGTCATACTCTACGGTGATTTCGGATTTATCTGCGGAGGTAACTGTAAGCTCCTTACTCAAAACATTTACAGAGCCTTCTGCCGTTGCGGTAATTGTTGCCTTACCCGCTTTCTTTGTTGTTATAACACCTGACTCTGCATCAACAGTTGCAACGTCTTCATTAAGGCTTGCGTATGTAACTGTTGCAAGGCTTGCATCATCGCTCTTATATGCAGTTGCCGTTGCAGTTGCAGTTTCTCCTGCCTTTACGGAGTCGGAAGAAATTGTCATATCGCCGATAAGTGCATTTCCGCTGCCATCGCCGCTTACAAGATAAATATTTGAAAAGTATACATATCCTGCTCCGGCTTTAAACCCGATATAATACTTTCCTGCCTCGGTGAAGTTATATGTACTCGGAGTGCCGGTCTGCAATCCTGTATCTGTAAAGTAATTTGCATTATCTACGGTTGCAACATAGGCACCGGTGCTTCCCGTCCATCCTCCGGTAGCACCATTATCTTTATCACAATCAATTTGACCGACAAAATACGTGTCCGTGAATGTGGTAGCATCCGGTGTGACAGATGACGGGAATACATACGCGCTCAGCATTGTACCATTGCTTTTTACGTTATTGTTGGTTTTTATTTTATAAACTCCTGCCACAGGAACGTTAATTTCAAAAATAACCCATCCGTTGTTGTAATATTTGAAGAAATTCAATCCTGCATCGCTGATACCATACTTTGAAGAGTAGCCATCGTTGACGGCATCGTTGTAGAATGCAAAAAAGCCGTTGGTTGTGGTGAAGTTAATGCGATCTTTAAACTTTTCCACATTATCCGCAGTTTTCATATTAACATCCACCAAGTCCATCGTGCGATAACTGATCGTCACGCCCTGTGTGCTTTCCTCGCTCTCCTCCGCAAAGGATATGGGTGCAAATGACATTACCATTGCGATCACCAGCACTATTGATAATAAGGTCTTGCTCATTTTTCTCATTGTTTTCTTCCTCCAATTTTTATTATAGTTTTATTTATATAAAATCCGAGTTTTTCGGAATTATTTGTGAATTGTAAATCTTCCGTCATTTCCTTTTAGCTTCATAAGCGCTTCCACGAGATAATAGTCGCCGTAGATAAACGGTGAGTGATGTCCGATACTCGTGTGATAACGACTGCTTGAAGTGCTTAAAAGCCACAGCTCATTCTTGTCGTAGTTACAATCCTTATCAAGACCTCGGAGCAGAGACATTGCCGCATCTTCATAAATCTGCTTCTCATATTCCGGAACGAGACGCGCAATCTCTATAAGACCGCAAGCCGCAATCGCTCCTGCCGATGCATCAAAAAGCTTTGGTTCCTTCGGTGCTCTGAAATCAAGAAGCGGAAGGCTGTCTTTTCCCACATTTGCCATAAAATAGTGTGCCACTCTCTTTGCACATTCGAGATATTCGGGCTTTCCGAGATTTAAGTATGCCTGAGCAAATCCGTATATCGCCCAGGCCTGACCCCGTGACCAGGAAGAGCCGGGGCCATAGCCTTGTCCTCCCGGAGTTTCGAGAACTTCTCCCGTTATGGGGTCAAAATCCACCTTGTGATGCACCGAGCCGTCGCATCTTATGAAATGCTTCATACTTGTATCTGCGTGAGCCTCGGCAATCAGAGCAAATCGGGGATCGTCTATCTCATTACTTGCCCAGGTGAGGATTGGAATGTTCATCATACAATCGATTATCGCACGTCCGTTAGGTGGTGCATTCCATGCACGGATAAATCTTCCGTTTATATTGAATCTTCCTGCAAGGAGTGTTGCCGAATGAAGAGCACGCGTCCGTGAACGTTTATTCCCCGTGAGCTTATAATTTGCAACAGAGGAGAGATTCCACATAAAGCCGGTATCGTGATGAAGTCCCTCAAAAAGGTCAAACGCCTCATCAAGCTTATCCTCACAGCCCTCGGCATATTTTTTGAACATCTCATCCTCGGTATTTATATACATAAGCCAGAGAATACCGGGCCAGAATGCCATCTGCCAGTCGGTTATGTCGGCACCCTCGCCTTTCGGAACCCATCCGTTATCTCCCGAATAAGGAAAGTTTGAGCCGATTTCACGAGCCATTATGTAAAGCTTCTCTGTGACTCTTTCGAGGAACTCTTCTGCAAATTTCATATCGTTTGCTGAAAACATCTTTCTCTCCTCCTCAATTTATATCTCTAAAAGTGTGGCTTTACCCGATGCAAGCCTTGTGTTTGTCACGGTCATTCCCGTGGAGACATCCTTTGCCGACATTTCAAAAATCTTATCTTCATCGGTAAAGTTTGCAACAAGAACATATTTTCTGCCGTCCTTTGCCGTGATTCCGATCGTGTGAAGCTCTGTATTTTCAAGAGAGAAGAGAGACTTTGACATTTTTTCTGTCTCTTCGCTACTTCCGAGACTTGCGGCAAATCCTGTATCGAAAATTCTGTCGCCGTCTTCATACCAACGTGGTGTTGACACATATTCGGTGCAGACCTCCTCGGCATAGAGAGAGCCGGTCATATCCTTGCCCTTGATATCAACCTGACGGCGTGGGTTTCTGACAAGCATCATCGGTTTTAATGATGCAACACCAATTTTGTTATCGGCATTTACGAAGTTTCCGAGAGAAATTACTTTAAACTCTTTTGCAAAAACACCTCCACGAATATAGTCATTACCATATTCGTGATAAATCGTTCTTTCCTGTTTATTGTAAATATCATTCGGAATATTCCAGAAAAGTCCTTTTGACTCTGCGACAAACACTCTTCCCGTTGCCTTTGCCTCTTGCAGACACAAAACGGTGTTTTCATCGGGAAGGGCGGCAAAGGCTATTTTCTTTCGGGCGATATATTCCTTTGGCTGATTTTCGGCAAGGTGGTCATCGCTTGTTGCAAGAGTTGAGCCGAAGGTGATAAATCCGCCACTAAACATCCGGACTTCGGATTTTTCATATTCATCAAAATTTGTAAGTCCCGTTCCTATAACTCTACCCGAGAGATTGTATCTCCATTCAGCAAGTGAGCTGTCGTCTTTTGGAACGAGAAGCCCCTGAGGAAGCTCTGCGGAACGCCACACAAAGGAAGCATATCTGTTTCCGTTTGACGAAAAGGCGGCACCGTGATATTCGTCGCTCCAGCTGTTTTTTGTCTGTATTACGTTTTTCGGATCTGAACTGAATTTTTTATGCCAGTAAAGCATCATTGAAACAACGTTTGCCCTATCGCTTTCAAGCCTTGTGTAATAGAGAGGAGAACGGTTTTCAAACTGCCCCATACGTGCAGAAAGAAATGACCCGTCACCGTTGAAGTGTGATTCACGTCTTAATATTTCAAACCATCCGTTTATAAAGGATTGACAGTTATCTCCGAAAAATTCTTCTGCAAAAGCCCACACCGGAAGCGCATAATCCTGACAGTAGCAATATCTTGCACGTGTGTCTCCGCCTATGCGAAGAAGTCTTCCGTCACGATATATAAAACTTCGCAC
>JAFQVE010000336.1 GCA_017408185.1 Oscillospiraceae bacterium
GTCTGTATTTATTATATGCTTAAAAGTCACCTTTGTCAAGAAAAATCAACCTTTTCATCTGCATCACCAATGTAAAATATTGCACGTTTTTTTCGGGATTTGTGCTTGATACGACGCTCTTTTTATGATAAAATAAAGTAAACTCGGTAAATTATCCGCAAGGAGGTGTCAGTTATGTCAGAAAAAGTGATTATTCCCCGGCTTCATAACGGAACTCAACCGGCGTTAAAGAGTACGGCATTTTCTCTTCGCATACAACCATTTCAGGTTCGCGTTAATGAGTTTTCGCGCGTCGGCGAATCTCACTGGCATGACTATACCCAGCTTTGGTACACCGTTTCCGGCTCGTATGACCAGGTAATAAACGGTGAGCGGGTACATATGACCCCCGGCAGCCTTGCGCTGATTTTCCCGTTCACCACGCATTCCGTGGACACTTCCGCAACCACACCCGAGGAAACCCGCATTATCTGTATTTCCATATATGAGGATCTTTTCAGCAAAAACATTATGCCGTTCCGCCCGCTTTCTTACGTATCTTCCGTTTTTGACAAGCTCCTGCTCACGCCGCTTATCAATCTTTCCGGCAAGGCGAGAGAGCGCATGACAGAGCTTTTCGAAGACTGCTATGCAGAGTATGAGCGGCATTATGATATGCAGGAGAGAAAAATTTTCAACATCATTTCCAACATTTTTGAGCTTCTTGCAATCAGCAGCAATTCAAAAATATCCGATGCAAAGCTTTTGCGTGCCCATGAACAATCTATTGTCATATCCGAGGCAGCCCGGTTTATCGGAGAAAATGCAAAAGAGGCCATCCCGCTTGATGAAATCGCAAAGCTTACCTTTATGTCCAAGCGCTCATTTAATGACAAGTTTAAAAGCTGCACAGGACAAACCTTTTATGATTTCTATATGCGTTCGCGAATGGTACACGTTATAAAGCTTCTCAGGTTTTCAAATAAATCTCTTTCCGAGATTGCGGACGAATGCGGCTTTTATGACAGCGTTCACTTAAGCCACACTATAAAAAATATGTATGGCTTGTCCCCCGCAGAGCTGCGCGAGCAAATGCTTTTGAGAAGCGTTACATATGGAGAACTGCTTCACGCAAAGCGTATGGAGCGTATCGGATGGATGAATATAAGCGATGAAAAGATCGACCTTTTCTATCGCGGTTCAATAGGCGAAAAGATATTTTAAAGCGCAGAAGAGCTTACTTTCTGCGCTTTTTTACATTGCAAAGCACCAAGATATATGTTATAATGCCTTCATATAACTTTTGGAGGTATTTTTTATGCGAAAAATTGGTATAAGATATTACGATACAGATCTGACTGAAGAGAGCTTCCGCGCGATGCGCGACGGAGGGATGACTGCCGTTGAACTGTGCCTTGTGAAAGAGCCGGACAGTCTTGATTTTAAAAAGGTACGCACTCTTGCGGATACATACGGAATTGATATCTGGACAACGCATCTGCCGTTTCAGCGTGAGTGGTGTGTTGTTCAGCAGACTAAAGAAGAACGCGATTGGGCGTTTGATTTCCAGCTCAAGATGATCGAGCGCGCAACGGACATCGGCTGCACGCGCTTTGTTTCTCACCCGAGCTTTATAATAAAAGAAGAGTGGGACCGCGAGGAATGCCTCCGGCAGACTAAGGATGCGCATTTTTGTCTTGCGGAATTTGCGGCAGCGCGCGGAGCGGAAATTGCGGTTGAAAATATGATTCCCATATGCCTTGGTCGCACTGCAGACGAGCTTATGGATATAGTGAACGTAAACCCGAAGCTTCGCGTTTGCTTCGACACTAACCATCTGCTTCTCGATACTCATGATGAGTTTCTCGATAAAGTACGCGATAAGCTTATCACCGTACATATTAATGATTATGATTTCGTTAACGAGCGCCACTGGCTCGCCGGCGAGGGCAAGATTGATTGGGTGGCTCTTTATAAGAAGTTCTGTGAAGTGGGATACGAGGGGGCGTGGATATACGAGCTATCCCCCGGCAGTATAAACGACTTCAGAAGCCGCGAGCTCACCGTGCGTGATTTTTACAACAACGCTATGGAAATATTCTCCGGAAAACAACCGTCAAGAGTATAATAACAGACATAAAACCGGCACTGCATTTTCGCAGTGCCGGTCATTTTTATACCGATATTCTTATTTGTAGTTCTGATATGCGTTGTCGTAGATTGCAAGAATCTCGTCAATCGGCTGAGCGGCAAGCTCTTCCTGGAACTTATCCCACTCGGTAAGCGGGCGCTGACCGATAATGAACTTTGTAAGGTTCTCATTTACCATTGTAGTAACAGAGGTATTCAGGTCAGAAAGCTGCTGTGACTCTGCAGATGAAAGCTGCATATAGCTTGTCGGATCAAGCTCCGGATATGTGTACTCGAGAAGGAAGTCAGTTGTTGCTGCCTGCTCCTCAGAGATTGAAGCATCGATGGATTCCGGATCTACACGGAGATAAGCACCGATTGTCTGGAAGCCGTAAAGAAGCCTTGCATTGTCGCCTTCATTCGGGAGGATATACTGCTTCTTACCGTCAACAACCTCGTACGTCTCGCCTTCCTTACCCCAGCTGATAAGCTCGCATCCTTCATCGGAATAGAACCAGTTGAGATAACGCATTGCGTTTGCGATGGATGCTGCATCACCGGTGTTCGGAACACCAAAGCCCATCGGGTCGTTGTTGTACTTGTTAAGCATATTAACGCCAATGCCGTTTGTGGATTTCGGCGGCATCATTGCAGCGATTGTGTATTCCGGATTGTTTGCACGTGCGATGTTGTTGAAGAAGTCAATACGTACCTGATACTCCGGCATAATGAAGCCGCGGTCGGTAGTTACAAGCTCTTGCCATGAGGAAGCGTTGATTGTGATGAAGTCTGCCGGGATAAGCTTCTCATTTACCATCTTGTTAAGGAAGGTAACAATTTCAAGCATAATCTCGCTCTCGGTAACGCCATAGCACCATTTTTCGTTTTCGAAATCATAGTATGCACCGAAGCGGAAGTTCGGCTTGAAGGATGAACCGATAACGTTGATGTTGTTAAGCCCCGATCTCATGCAGAACGGGAAGGAATCGGGATAGAGTTCTTTAAGCTTCTTTGAAACGGTGTAAAGCTCGTCGATTGTCTCGGGAGTCTTAAGCCCGTGCTTATCAAAGATGTCCTTACGGTAGAGCCAGCCGCGAAGGTTTGTTGCACGCTCCATACCGTAGATGGGAGCGTAATAAACCTTGCCGTCTGCTGCGCGGCGGGTGTTGCGCATCCACTGCTGATCCTCCGGAAGAGAATCCCAGAACTTGTTGTAGTCCGGAAGGAATTCTTCGTAATCATCAAGCGGAAGGAATGCGCCCTGCTCGCAGTAGTCCGCAAACGTTCCGGGCTTGCCCTGGAAGCCGAACACATCCGGGAGAGAATCCGGAGCTGCCATTGTGAGAGAGAACTTTGTTCCGAAGTCTGAAGACGGAACAGCGTTTACGTTGATTGTGCCGCCGATTGCCTCTTCGATGTACTCCCATACCTTCCAGTTTTCGTCATACGGCCAGGAAGCATGGCTTGCGATGGTGACGTCAAGAACTGCGTCATCCGGGATTTGTTTACCCTCGGGGATGTCATACGAGACTTCGCCGCTGACACCGCCGTTTCCGCCGCCGCATGCGCAGAGAGCGAAAACCATTACGAGCGCGAGGATAAGTGCTGTGATTTTTTTCATGTGTGTTTCCTCCTTATTTTTCGCGGGTTACCGCGTTTTTTAACGTATATAATTATACCCGACAGACAAAGAAATGTCAACGAAAATATGAAAATTCTGTAATATAATTTCAATATTACGACATTTTTGAAAGCACCTTATTTTGTTATTTAGTTGCCAAATTTATCAAAATATGCTAAAATAGGAACACAAATATCTTATGGGAGTTTTAATTATCCATGGAACAGGAATTACAAAAAAGACTATGCGATTTAGCAGATAATACAGCCCGGACAAACCGGCAAAGCTCCACCGCATTCCTCACTCCGGCTGAAAGCGCCGAAGCAATGAAATTCTGCCGCGCCCGCCACGATGTAGCTTATCTTTTTTCAGGTGGCTTTGACGGCGCAGAAAGAATGCGGCTGTTCTTTCTGCCCGACTATATCTCCGCTGAGGATTTTCCGCTTGATGAGAACATAACGGCAATTCACGCAAAATGTCCGTTCGGAAACCCGTCACACCGCGACTGGCTCGGCTCGCTTATGGGGCTTGGCATCAAGCGCGAGACCGTCGGAGATATCTTATCGCTCGGTGACGAAGGATATATCCTCTGTACACCGCAGGTCGCCGGTTTTATATGCGACAATCTTACAAAAATCGGCAGATTCGGCGTAAAATGCCAAACAGTCCCGCTCTCCGACATCCGCGTTCCCGAGCCTGTCTTTGATGTTGTATCGGGAACAGTGGCATCGCTTCGCGCCGATACCGTTCTTTCCCTTGCATTCGGAATATCGCGGACAAAGGCGGCAGAGCTTATCCGTGACGGAAAATTCTCACTTGACCACATTGAAGAGACAAGCCCCTCCTGCGAAATATGTGAGGGCGCACTGCTCTCCCTTCGCGGATACGGCAGAGCACGGCTTGCCGGTATCGGCGGCATGAGCAAAAAAGGGCGTCAATTTATTGAAATACACGTGTTTTCGTCTTAAACAGCAAAAGCCTTCCCCGCCGGGAAGGCTTTTGCTATTTAACGGCTGCTTTTGTCTTAATCGTCGCGGCGTAAGCACTGTTGCAGAGTCCGAGGAATGCGGAGATTATGAAGAGAAGCTCTATACCAAGCGTCTGCCATATCCACCCGCCGAAAAGCGCGATGAAGATAGTTATAACGTGGTTTATCGACACGCCAGTCGATATCGTTGCCTTTACCTCTTCTTCACTATCAGACAAATCCCTGACATAAACATTCGACGCCATTGACGCAAGCGAAATTATTGCATCAAGCACGTAATTTATACAGCATATTATAAATGCAATATTTGTCGGGAAAATTCTGTGTGCAAAGCCGTAGAAGAAGCACACTGCCACGAGAATGAGCGTATCTGCAACCATAACTGCCTTATATCCGATTCTGTCAATAATACGCCCGACAACCGGAGATGCGAAGAAGCACGCGATTGCAGAAACAGCGAAGAGAAGGCTTATCGTTGCGGCATTTGCACCGTAGTGGAGAATGAGCACATACGGTCCGAAGGTAAGGAAAACCTGCTTGCGGGCACCGTAAAACATTTCGAGCATATAGTATTTGGTATACTTTTTATGGAAGTAAAAGCGTCGCTTGTTTTTATCGGTTTCGCTTTTTCCGAAAATGCGGAATGAAAATGCAACGCCCACCGCCGCAAGAACAGCCGCCACCCAGAAAAACGCCGTATACGCTCCCCGGCCCGAAAAAGCGAGAAATGCAGGGATTATCACGAGATACCCGAAAAGCGTTCCTATCTGATTAACCGAGGTCTGCGCACCCAGTGCCGCCCCACCGCATCCCGGTGCGGCGTATTTGAGCGAAAGCGTGCTTTTCATTCCTATCTGCATATGCTCACCGACAGAATATATGCATATGGCAAGAATTGCAAGAACCTTAGTCGGCGGAAGAATTGCATGCATCGCCATTCCTCCGAGCATAATCACAGCGCCCGCCTTATAAATCGTTTCCGCAGACAGCATATAAAACGCCGCAAGGATGAATATAAGAAGAATTCCGGGAAGCTCTCGGAAAAACTCGGTTACACCTCTGTCCATCTCACCCATTTTAACAATTTCAGCAAGGAAGTTGTCAAGCATTCCCTTATACAGGCCGTAAGATATACCCGTAATAAGAACGGACAGCAAAAACATACGGAACGGAGTGTTCTCTGCAAAGACTCCCTTTATTTTCAGAACTGACAGCTTGTTTTTCATAACTTTACCTCATAACTTTGTCTTTTTCGGATAATATAATAGCACAAAAGCTTACACATTTCAACATATGCGTAAGCTTTTGTGTTAACTTTTTTCTTTTATTTACCTGCCTGCATCTCCGAAACTGCCTCTAAAACTGCATCTGCCATAAAGATGAGCTGTTCCTCGGAAAGTCCGTAAAGCGGAAGGTGAGTAAAGCGTTTGTAGAACACTTCCTCGCACACCGGGCATGTTGCCGCAATGCTGTCGCGGTCGTATCCGTGCTCACGGATAACATCAAAGCGATAAAGCGGACCGAAATGCGGAATGTTTGTAACGCCCTTTTCGGTGAGCTTTTCCTTCAATGTCTGAATATCTCCGCCTGCCTTTGCGGGATCTATCTGGAGAAGATACATATGGAAGGACGGCTGAATGTCCTTTTCATTGACCTTCTGCGGGATGATTGCGTCATTCTCCGCAAAGCGACGTGTGAGATACTCTGCCGCCGCTCTTCTCTCTGCAATGATTTTCTCATTACGCGCAACCTGAAGCTGAAGCCCAAGCCCCTGAATTTCGGTTGTTGAGCTGTTGCCGGCAACGGATGTGCCGTACTTTCCTTTAATGGACGTAATGTCGTAAAGCCAGTTATCAATTTTGCGGGAGAAATCAAGACCGAGGAAGCGCGCGCGCTTCATATCCTCCCGGAAGCTTTCTATATTTGTGGTAAGAATACCTCCCTCGCCAAAGGAAGTGATGTTCTTTACCTCGTGCATGGAAAATCCTGCGAAATCACCGATTGTGCCGACCTTTCTGCCCTTATACACCGCGCCGAAGCCGTGTGCGGCATCTTCAAGAACGAGAATGTCGTGCTTTCTTGCAATTTCCATAAGCGGATCCATATCTACCGGATAGCCGCCGATATGTACGGGAACTATCATCTTTGTCTTATCGGTAATCTTGCGTTCAACGTCCTTCGGGTCCATATTGATGGTCTCGGGGTCAACGTCTGCAAAAACGAGCTTCGCACCGACAGAGAGCGGATATGCCATTGTCGCGACAAAGGTGATAGCCGGAACGATAACCTCATCCCCCGGACCTATGCCTGCATATTTATATGCAATTTCAAAACCGGCGGTGCAGTTTGCAACAAAAGCGCATCCTCGTGTTCCGAGGTATTCATCCACCATATCCTCTGCCTTTTCAACCTGAGAGCCGAGAGAAAGCTTTCCCGGAGGCGTGGAAAGCTCCGAGAGCTTATAAACCTCTCTCTTTATGTTGTCAAAAATTGCGTCGTATTCCTTTCCTTCACCCTGCATAAGAAACTTTACAACGGCAAGAAGATCGTCTGCGTTGTAGTTTTCACCGACAGCCGCCCAGGGAACGCGGGTTTCTCCGGTGTTGTATCTGAAATCTGTAGCCTTTTTTGCCATTTGAAATTACTTCCTTTCGTATCAGTATATCTATATATTAAAGCAAAAGCTTACGTTTGTCAATAATTATTTTAAGCATTGCAAAAATTATTTTGCAAATTCATCTATTGACAAAATTTTACATATTTGATATTCTATAATCCCCGGCAAAATTCGACTTAAAAGGACGGATGAAACTATGAAAGAAACGGGAATCGTAAGAAAAATTGATGAACTCGGAAGAATCGTTTTGCCTATTGAGTTGCGCAAGCTTCTCGGGATTGACCAGCGTGATCCGATTGAGATCTTCGTTGACGGAGATGCAATTATTTTAAAAAAGCATCATTCCAAATGCATTTTCTGCGGGTCGGATTCCGCCCTTTCCGAATATAAGGGAAAGCACGTTTGTGCCGCTTGTGCCAAAAACCTTACAAAATAGTTTTTATATGTATGAAGTTGGGCTGCAAAAAGTCAATCTCTTTTTGCAGCCCCATTATTATAGGGGATAGGAAAAAGGTTTTGCGTTCCGGAGCCTTTTTACATTCCCTATTTTCATTTGCCGCAGCAACCGTAAGATACGGGCTTGCAATCACACGGCGGATTATCGGGAATTGCCCTCGACGGCGGGAAAAACTCTCCGACAGGGAACTTGATTTTACGGAACAGATCACAGGGGCTGTCTTCGCTGGAGCCGACGCATTCTTTTTCGGGCATGCAGAAATCGTATGCCGGAATGAGAATCTGGCTGTCGCGCTCAAGGCGGACGATAGAAAACTGACCGAGAGTTACAAGAAGGTTCTTGCAGCCTCCGCTGACGACGAGTTCATCATCAAAATACTCTTTTATGCATTGCGGTACGTCACAGAGCTCGTCGCAGTTGCATTCGCACTCCGGCGGCGTGCAGCTGCACACCGTTTTAGCCTCGCAGATATCCGCGTCAAGGAATATCGGGTCAACCGCTTCAACGAATGCAGTCGGCATATTTGATGCACACTTAGAGCAAGCCGGAAGCTCGGAGCTGAATATCTTCACATCGCCCTCGCTGCCGAAGAGAATTACGTTTTTGTCGTAAATCGCAAGCCCTTTTACCTTCTGTGTTCTTCCGTTGCACGCACAGACCTCTGCTGTGATATAGTAGAAAAATCTTATATCAACCGAGTAAAAGCCGCGGTTGAACGCTACATCGCGCACATCTATGTTCGTCCAGAGAAGCTTCGCATCACGGCTCTTTACGCTTGTTGCGCAGTCGAGAATTTCCTGGGAACAACGAGTGGGATACACGCGCAGATTCTCTATGCACTCTTTATCACGGCATGAGTCGTAGATTCTTTTTGTATGGATACACACAGCCTCTTTAACACACGGCGGATTTCCGTGGATCGGGCCGGGCAAAACCTTATCAGGCATTTGCACATAACCTCCCGTAATAATGTTTTGAAGTCTCCTTCACTACATATTATGCGAGGTTTCCTTTTCGGTGAAAAAAATGGGCGTTACTTCCCTTTTCTTTTCTGAGCGAACACAAGAAGAAAGAGCGGCAAAATCACATACGCCGCGACAACCCATCCCGCCCCGGGTGTCCATTCCACCATCCCGCGAAGTGCAGACAAATCACGGTAAATAAGCTGCGTCATAGCGGCACATATAAGCGCAAGAGGAAGGCTTAGCCCTTCTTTTTTTGTAATTCCGAACATTCCGCAAATCATATCTTCGGCAAAGAGCAGACACACCGAGGTTTTAAAGAACAGCGACAGCGTCATTGCAATACAAGCGAGAATCTCGGTGTGCTGAATAAACCCGCCAACACCGCGCACTGACATCGCCGTGAACACAGGATAAAAATCCGTGCCTGCGATATCCCCACCGAGCGTCGCAACCGTCACGGCAGCGATAAGCGCAAGAGAGAGAGCCGAGCCTGCAACCGACCACAAAAAGAACTTTTTTCGCGCAGCCCCCTTCTCCATTCGCGTATACACCGAAAAAAGAGCAAACACCGTTCCGAACCGGTTTAAAAACACCTCTCCCGCTCCGCTAAAAAATGCACCAAGCTCTTTTCCTGAAGGAATAAGACGCGAAAACTCCATCCACCTGATACCGAAAAAGACAAACACAGCAAGCACCGCCGCCGAAAACCAAAACAAAAGCCGCGCCGCACCGGACACTGCACACAGCCCGCTACGGAGTGCAAGAGCGGAGATAATTGCAATAAGGAGAGGAAGAACAATCTGCGGGGTTCTGAAAAGCGCAGTTATCTGCACAAAGCGGGAAAAAACCGTAAGCGAAAGAATGCATGTAA
>JAFQVE010000337.1 GCA_017408185.1 Oscillospiraceae bacterium
CCGGTATTTGTCGGTTTCTTCATCTATTATTATATCGTAGTCTTCTATGTTTACTTTTCCGAAGTCAAACGACGTTTTGAAGCCTATGCGGGGATGGTTTGAGTTGTATTCTATTATCCTGTCTGCTATCTTACCGCGCATTGCGCGCACCAGAAGCTTTATTTTGCGCGTATCCCGCTCGGGTGAAGTAAGCTCTCCCACTGCCCGGTCAAGCTCTGAAAACACTGTGTCGAGCGAGGCTTTAAGCTTAATTCCGCTGTCGTTTAAGCGAATTCTGTTTGATGTGCGGTCAAACAGCGTGCATCCCAGCTCTCTCTCAAGGCGCCTTACCGATGCCGAAACCGAGGTTGCCGGAACCATATATTTCTCCGCAGTTTTTGCAAAGCTTCCGTTCTTTGCACTTTCATAAAAATACCGAAGCTGTAAAAGCTCCATTATCCAATCCTCCCTCCGACGATGTGATGACCTTATTCTACCACATCTTTAAAGTTTAGGCAAGCGCATTTTAAACAATTTAATTCTGGCAGAAATCTGGCAAAATATTGGCAGAAACTTGGCACCGCAAAAAATAAATTTTGTGATAATATAATCACAGCCTGAAAAACGCACACTTTTCCGGTGTGCGCTTTTTGTTTGTCGAAAGAAAAGGCAGGTGTAGAAAATGACATAGAAAACAATTGAAAAAGAAATCAAACTATACTATAATTAAGGAGGTAAGATAACTATTGACAGATGACTTCAAAAAAAGATTAAAAGAAATAGCCGAAAAAGTATCTGATTCACAGTCGGCACAGAGTGTTACAACAACTCAAACACCCAAAACAAGTACATCAATAAGTACAAATACAAAAACGACAAACAAATCAGGCAGAATGAAAAGCGCACCAATCATAAAAGAGCCGAAACGAGAGAAGCTCTCATGGTCAGACGATGATTCTCGTGACGGATGGAACGACCGACTGTTCCTTGAAGGCTTCTACGAAGTAGATAGTACCGTAAATGATTGGGAACGCGAAAAGCGGATGTCACAGGTAGAGCGATCGCTTAAGGAAATAGAGAAGCGAAAACGTAAGTTAGAAAACCAGCCCGGAGTGAGAGCGCCGTTTGGGCGGAATCTCACCGGGCAAAGCGGAACATTCACCAGATTGCCCGGAACCCCCAACGCTCCCGTGCAAATCACAAAACTTCCGTACTACGGCGGCAGATACCCGGCGTATACAAATTATGCAAACGTAGCGAATAAGAACGCCGCTGCATCGAAGTCCGGAGATGCAACAAGACCGCCCACAAAAGAAGAAATGCAAGCTGCTTATGCAGATATGCAGAACAGGTTTTCCGGAAGATATACCGGACAACATTTGAACGATGCTGCAGAGTACGTTACAAACGCTGCAACACCTCAAAACAACACGCAGAGAAAAACTCAGACCGCAACAACTACGTCCACCGCACAAACCCAATCCCGGGATGCGCGTGTTCGTGAAAATTACAGAGCACGGCAACAGGCAGAGGCGGATGCAAGGTATGAGAATTTTGATATTGAAGCGGCAGAGGAAAAGCTGCGCGATAATGATTACTGGACTGACCGTTTGCTCGAAAGCCGCAGACAAGGCTACGGCTTTGCGGGGGATGAGCAGATAGCGGAAGAACGCAATGCACTTGAACAAGAAATCGAAAACGCAAAGGTTGCGGCAGAACGACGGCGGGAGAGATATATCCGCGAAAAGGCGGCGCAAATGCCGGAAAGAAAACCGGGAGATATGCTGCGTTGGTCTGCAGAGAACCCAACTTTCAATGCTAATGCTTCGCAAAAAGAATTGCATAAGGTATACTATAACGAAGACCGAAGTATTTACGGAACAGTAATCGACGAACTTTTGACAAAACAAACGCCAAGTCTCCCCGAGATATCAGGCAAGGATGTTATAAGCAAAATTCCTTTCCAGCAGGCTAAATATCCATATACACAGCGCGCCTTAGACGAGCTTACTGCCCAACCACATACAACCAAAGAACTAAGCAGTCTTGCGCGGGAAGCAATGCACAATGATGAAATTCCCGTAATTTCAGGCACAAAGAATATTACGATAGGGAAAGCAAAAGTCCCTATGAAAGTTCCAAATGTGTCAGGTAAGGCAGTGTCAACATTCGCCGGTGAAGCTATTAATATAGCAGGCTATATCTGGGATGCGCAAGAGATTATGTCTGCGGTATCTGCAGATCTTAAAGCTGACGGGCAAATAGGAAAGGATACTGCTAAAGCCACCGCAAAGGTTGCGGCAGGAAATATCGGTGGTGCTGTGGCGGGTTGGGCAGCGGGCCAAGTTATGTCAAAAACACTTGCGTTAGCAGGCACAGCAGTTAATCCGTTATTAGGGGTTGCACTGGCTGTCGGCGGAGAGTTTCTTGCTGCTATTATCGCTGAGAATCTTATAGAAGAAGCAACGGAATCTTTATTTCAATAAACTTTAGGTGATTGTAAAAGTACCGCAAAAACAGTATGACAAAAGCAATCCCACGCAAAGAGGATGATGCAAAAAGAAAAATGTAAAATTAAGCAGCACAAAAAGACGGTATTTCAAAACCGTCAAGCAGAGAGTTATTGAAAC
>JAFQVE010000338.1 GCA_017408185.1 Oscillospiraceae bacterium
AAAGTCGGGTTCTTCGACAGTCTGCAACAGGGATTGCAGCAAAATGAATTTTGCTGCAATCCCTGTTTAATTAGTTTATTATTCGGCTAAATTTTAAATATTCCGAATGCATCAAGAACAGACGATACAAGGATGAGAACGATGCATATAGGTGCAACGTACTTTATAATTACCTCAAAAAGTCTCTTCTTTTTGAACTTGGCATTAAGCTCAACCTCTTCAATAACTGTTTTCGGCTTAATTACATATCCTACGAAGATGCAGGTGAGGAAAGCAACTATCGGCATAAGCACGCTGTTGCTGATAAAATCGAAGAAGTCAAGGAACTGAAGGCCGATAATCGTGACATTCCCGAGCGGACCGTAACCGAGCGAGGAAAGAAGCCCGAGCGCAACGGAGAAAATAAACACGATAAGGCACGAAACCTTGCGGGAAATTTTAGTCTTATCGCAAACAATGGAAACAACCGTCTCAAACAGCGAAATGGACGATGTAAGCGCCGCAAAAAGAACGAGAAGGAAGAACGCAACACCGACAACTGTTCCGGCAGGCATTGTCTCAAAGACCTTCGGAAGTGTCACGAACATAAGGCTCGGACCCTTACCGAGAGCTTCGGGGGTTCCGCCTGAGAAGACGAACACAGCCGGGATAATCATAAGGCCTGCAAGGAACGCGATGCCCGTATCGAAAATCTCTATCTGAGAAACGGAGGATTCGAGGTTAACATCCTTCTTCATATACGAGCCGTAGGTTATCATAATTCCCATCGCGAGAGACATTGAGTAGAAAAGCTGACCCATCGCGGCAAGAACCGTTGTTGCGGAGAATTTTGAAAAGTCCGGAAGGAGATAGTACTTAACGCCTTCCAACGCACCCGGCATACATACCGAATAAACCGCAATAATAACCGAGAGTACAACAAGAATCGGCATCATAACCTTTGATACCTTCTCGATTCCCTTTTCAACGCCGCAGAGAACAACAATCGCAGTTATTCCGATAAAGGCAAGGAACCAGAAGATCGGCTCACCGGTCTGTGAGATAAATCCGGTAAAATAAGAATCACCCGCTGCTGCACCGGCACCGCCGCTTACAAACGCGTAAAGATACTTCGTTACCCAACCGCCGATTACGGAATAATACGGCAGGATAATCGCCGGAATAATCGCCGCAATGTATCCGATGAATGAATACTTTTTGTTAAGCGCACGGTATGCGCCGATTGCGGAAAGCCCCGTTTTTCTTCCGATTGCAATTTCTGCCGTCATCAGCGCAAAGCCGAATGTAATCGCAAGAAGGATGTATACAAGGAGAAAAATGCCGCCGCCGTACTTCGCAGCGAGATACGGGAATCTCCAGATGTTACCAAGCCCGACTGCCGAGCCCGCAGCAGCAAGAACAAAGCCTATCTTGCCGGTAAAGCTGCTTCTGTTTTCGTTTGACATACTCATCTATCCTTTTCTGTAATATGATACTATATTCTACCATATTCTCTGCCATAATACAAGCATTTTCTTATTTTTAACGAGTTAAAACTCCCTGTGCAAACAGCACAGGGAGTTTTGGCACCCCCAGCGCGAGTCGAACGCACGATTTGCCCTTAGGAGGGGCATGTTATATCCACTTAACTATGGGGGCAATTACCTATATAATTTTAATACACATCAGCCGACTTGTCAAGTAAGTCAGCTGATGTTTTTTGTATTCAGTGTTCAGTTTTCTTTTTTTGATTTTTGAGCAAAAGCCCAAGCGTCATAAACACGGCAAATACGATGAGATACCACACACACGCAAGCTTATGGGCACGCACCGTTGCATAAATCATAAACGCAGATGCGCAAACCGCAAGCGCCGGAACAACAAATCTCCGCAGCGCGTTTTCGTCTTTTGCCTTTCTCATCCACGCGATGAATATCGGAATATACAGTGCATACATCGTAAGAATCGGAAGCTCCGTTGGGTCAAACACCAAAAATCCTGTGCCGTCACCCGCAATGTTTGTGAAATAAAAATAAGCATACCACAGAACAACACAGATAAGCCCGAACACGGACGAATTTGTTGCCATATTCGTGTCCTCGTCAATTGTTTTGAATATGTGCGGTGCCGGTCCTTCTTCGCGCACCGCAAGAGAATACGCTCCGCGGCTGCAGCCGAGCATAAGTCCGTTAAGCGTACCTATGCACGATATTGCGATAAACAGATTGAGAATATTACCGAAGACGTTCCCGAAAAGATTTGTAAACGCAACTGTTGCGCCATAGTCAATCAGCTCCCGGTTTGTCGCGCCTCCCGCAACTCCCACGAAATACAGAACATAAACACTGATTATAATAATACACCCTGCAATCAACGCAATCGGAAGGTTTCTCTTTGAATTTTTAAGCTCGGAATTAATTGATGTAGCAATTATCCAGCCTTCATATGCAAACGCCGTGGCGCACACCGATGCAAGCAGGGGATTATCAACAACCTCAACGCCTGCAGCGGGTGTTGTGAAGTTATGTGCAAGCCCGCCGGTTGCAATGCCGTATATTATTCCGCCAACCGCCATAACGCCGAGCGGCACAAGCTTTATAAGAGTTGTGCTCACCTGCAGCTTTCCGGCAAGACGCGGAGAAAGCGCATTTACGGAAAAGGCAAGAATCATAAACAACATAGCAAGCACCATACACTCCGGGCCAACGGCACAGCCACCCTCCGTTGCCGGAATCAGAAGCGGAATATCCGGATTTACGGAGGTTATGAAAACAAGCGTATACCGCGCCGAAAGCCATGCAAGTGCCATTGTGAGGGTGGGGTAGTAAAACGTTGCGAGAAACCACCCGATGAAATATGCATAATTTTTCCCGAGCGTCGCCTCGGCATAGTCTACAATACCGTTCACCTTTTCATATTTCTGCGCCATAGATGAAAAAGCGAGTACACAAAAAAGCATTACAAAGCCGCCGATTATCCACGCAATTATGCCCAGTGGCATATTTCCGCCCGTCTTTTCCAGAATTTCCTGTGCTTTAAAGAATACACCGCTGCCGATAACTATTCCTACAACGAGACAAATCGCCGTGAACAGCCCGTAGCGTCTCTCAAACTGATTGCCCATATTTTATACCCATTCCTGAATTATTTTTTAGGGAGCGCAAATTTCCGCTCCGCAGAAGCTTTTATAACTATTTCTTTTCCCGTTACGGGATGAACAAAACCCAGTGCCGATGCGTGAAGCCCGAGCCTTCCGACAGGATTTGAAGACGAGCCGTATTTCTTATCCCCGACAACGGGGTTTCCAAGCTCCTTCATATGCACACGGATCTGATTTTTGCGCCCGGTCTGTAACCTTACGCGCACAAACGAAAATCCCGCCCGCTCGCTTATCACTTCATAATCTGTTATTGCTCGCTTACCCTCACGCGCGGAGTAC
>JAFQVE010000040.1 GCA_017408185.1 Oscillospiraceae bacterium
AATATGTTCCGGAGAATACATTCCTCGCATTTTACACCGGAGTGTATATGGGAGCCAACGGAATTGAAACGGATGTCCACGTTACAAAGGACGGAGTAGCTGTTCTTTTCCACGATGATACGCTTGACCGCGTAACGGGCGAGAGCGGAGAAGTAACGGAAAGGACATATGAAGAGCTGCAAAAGCTGTTTGTGATAAAAAATGAGTTTTCCGACAAGATTGTGAAATTTGAAGATTTTCTCGACCGTTTTTCCTTCAGAGACCTGACCTTTGCGATTGAGCTTAAACAAAAAGGCACAGCAAGGCAGGTTGCGGATATTATAAGAAAATACAAAATTGAGGATAAGGTTGTTATAACCTCGTTCGATTTTGAATCAGTATGCGATATGAGCGAATATGCACCGGAGCTGAGACTAGGATATCTCACAAGGGAAGTTACGGATGAGATTCTTGAAGAAATGAAGAAGCGAAACATCAGTGAAATATGTCCGGTGGCAGAGCTTGTGAACAGAGAGAACGTACACAAGTGGCATTCGGAAGGTTTCAATGTCCGTGCATGGGGTGTGGCTGATGAGGAGATTATGAAAAAGGTATATGATGCAGGCGCAGACGGAATGACGGTTAATTTCCCTGATAAGCTTGCGAAATAT
This sequence comes from Oscillospiraceae bacterium, assembly GCA_017408185.1. Next base: position 651 of record JAFQVE010000040.1, read on the forward strand.
ATAGGTGCTGTAAAATAGTGGCAGAAGGTCTTATGTCAGCCGATTTTATGACGAGGTCAACCTACGGATGGCAGGAGCTTCTCGAAGCCTGCGAAAGTGCGTGTAACAGAATGAAGGCTTAGGTCATAAAGAAAACGGGACGGCTGTTTTTTGAAGTCCCTGCAACTTTGACACACCGGTCAGGAGATTTTTGATATGCGAAAGATTGGAATAAGATATTATGATACGGATCTCAGCGAGCAGAGCTTCATCGCAATGAGCGAGGGTGGAATGACGGCGGTTGAGCTTTGTTGCGTTAAAGAACCGGCAAATCTTGATTTTAAAAAAGTACGCGAACGCGCTGAGCGGTATGGCATATACATATGGACAACGCATCTTCCATTTCAGCGTGAATGGGCGATTACTCAGGAAACTGAACAAGCACGCAAGTGGGCATTTGATTTTCAGTGTATGATGATTGAACGTGCAACAGATATCGGCGTAGATAAGTTTGTCATACATCCGGGAAAACCAATTTCGGGGATGAGCCGCGATGAGTCAAAAAACTATGTAAAAGACGCACTTTCACGCCTTGCCGATTTTGCACATACGCGTGGTGCACAGATTGCTGTTGAGAATATGATACCGATCTGTCTCGGAAATACTGCCGACGAGCTTCTGGAACTTATAAGTGAGAACGACAAGCTTCGCATATGCTTTGATACAAACCATCTTCTTCTCGGAAGTCACGAAGAGTTTTTGGATAAGGTACACGACAAGCTTATAACAATGCATATTAACGACTATGATTTTGAAAACGAACGCCACTGGCTTGCAGGATATGGAAAGATTGACTGGACGGCACTTTACAAAAAGATTTGTGAGGTTGGTTATGAGGGTGCATGGATTTATGAGCTCTCACCTGGGGAAAAAGATTATACGAGCCGTCCGCTGACCGTGCGCGATTTTTACAACAATGCAATTGAGATATTCTCTGGAAAGGTTCCTGGTAAGATATAAACAGTTGTGATAATGTTATATGAATAGGCTGAGCTGAACAATTGCTCAGTCTATTCTGTTGTTTCCGGCAAGTTTTTTCTCTTTTTCCGGTTAATACCTGTTTTTGCAGGGTATAATCTTTGAAGAGGAGGAGAATTGCTTTATGAGAACAGATATTTTTCATCGAAAACCCGATTTGTCTCCGGACACACTGGCGTATCCGTCGCTCTTTAATGAGCTTAACGCAATAAGCGGCGGGGTGTCCGAAA
>JAFQVE010000339.1 GCA_017408185.1 Oscillospiraceae bacterium
CACAAAGTTCAAGGGCCAGGTTTACGTCCTTAAGAAGGAAGAAGGCGGCCGTCATAAGCCCTTCTTCTCCAACTACCGTCCGCAGTTCTACTTCCGTACAACTGACGTTACAGGTGTTATCACACTTGAAGACGGCGTTGAGATGTGCATGCCGGGCGATAACGTTGTTATGAACGTTGAGCTCATCACTCCGATCGCTATCGAAGAGGGTCTCCGCTTCGCTATCCGTGAAGGCGGCAGAACTGTCGGTTCAGGCGTTGTTATCGGTATCAATGCATAATTAAAGCTTAATAAAGCCTTTTTAAACGGGTATCGGATTTCCGATACCCGTTTTGTCGTTCTCCGGCGCAATAAAGTCTTTATTTTTCCTTGCGGTTGTGGTACAATATATATAAATGCAAAATTCGGAGGTATAAATATGTCTGTTGTAACAATAAAAAGCAGTGAGCTTACCGTAAAGATAAAAACGCGCGGAGCAGAGCTTACATCCGTAACGGATAATTCCGGAAAAGAATACATATGGTGCGGAAATCCCGAGGTATGGGAAGGTCAGTGCCCGAATCTTTTCCCGATAGTAAGCCGTCTTCGCAACCATGGCGACTGTAAATATCCGCTTGATGGAAAAATGTATGAGATGGGTATGCACGGCTTTGCAAAAAACTCGGAGTTTGAAGTGGAAAGTGCAACTGAAAACAGCGCAACGTTCCTGCTTCGCTCAAGTGAGGTAACACGGGCACAGTACCCGTTTGATTTTGAGTTCCGGATTGTCTACACTCTTGACGGACGCAAGCTCAAGGTGGACTTTATCACGGACAATAAGACGAAGGGCAATATGTACTATTCCGCAGGCTCGCACGAGGGTTATGCGATAAACGGCGGAATTGAGAACTACAGCCTCGTGCTTGATGAAGCGGAAACGCTTTCAAAATATGAAGTTCTTCCCATCGGCGGTATCGGCGAAGATTCAACGCTTGTGTTTGATAATTCACGCGAGCTTAAGCTTAATGACGATTTCTTTGCCGTTGATGCGCTTATCTTCTTTGATATGAAGTCACGCGGGCTTGCCGTGCGTGATGATCGCACGGGCGAGAGCATTCACGTTGCATTCCCCGGTTTTGATACGCTTCTTGTCTGGAAAAGACAGGGCGGGGAGTTCGTCTGCATCGAGCCGTGGGCAGGAGCACCGGACCTTGCATGGAAGCCGTATGATGATTTCACAAAGAAATGGCGTATACGCACGCTTGCAGAAGGCGAGCGCGAAACACTTACCCATACGATAACGTTTTAAGAACACATAGATGTTATAATGAGAGGCTTTCCCTTTCGAGGGGAAGCCTCTCAAATTACTTTATTTTTCCTTATGCTTTGCATCGTTTGAATCTGCCGGGAGAAATGCCGCTGTTTTTTCTTTGCTTTTTGAAAATTTCAATGGAGTTGTGCCTGTGACGCTTTTGAATTTCGAGATGAAATATGTGTAGTTGTTAAAACCGGAATCAAAGCAGGTGTCCATTATTGATTTGCCGAGAGATAACAGCTGCTTTGCATGAGAAATTTTCAGATTCGTTATATAATCATTTGGAGAACAGAACAAATGGGTTTTAAAGATTCGCGAAAGATAGGTGTTCGTGATGCCGCATGCCGTTGAAACCTCGTTTACGCTGTTTATCGTAAGAAAATGCTCGTGGATATACAGAATGGCTTCGTTCAGTTTTGCGGGAGTTTTTGCGGAAAGAAATCTTTCCTTTTGATTAGAAAATTCATAAAACAGAAGCCCCATAATCTGGATGATGTGCGAATAGATAAGAATGTCTGAATGGGGGTTGCCGGAGTGTGCGATGCGCTCACATTCGGCAAGCTTTTCTATAATTGCCGTGCAGTTTGCTTTGTTGACAACAAGCATATTTCTCTCGGCATACGGTCTGTCATAAAACGGAGCGCGGAAGATGCTTGCGACCGGTGTGGAATCAAAAAATTCGGGAGGAAAATTAATTTCATAGTAATCCACATGCGAGACTGAGCGGAAGCACGAAATGTATTTTTCATGATCCCTTATGAAAATGACGTTTCCGTGCGTCGGAAAGTAAAGCTGATTATCTATTATAAAGCTGAAGTTTCCGGATAAGGAAATAAAAAGTGTACACCAGTTGTTGCTTTTTTCCGA
>JAFQVE010000340.1 GCA_017408185.1 Oscillospiraceae bacterium
AACACTTCCCACAACCGAAAAGGTTGCAAAGGAGCTTACAGCAGGAGAGTATACCGTTGTATGGGTGGGAACGGGAGATACGTCCTCAACCCTTGCCGGCCGTTACCTTCTCCGCCCGGCAACAATGACGCTCAATGGTGGCGATGGCCTTGCAATTATGGATCTCGCAATTGCTGACCACGATAAAACTCTTTCAGTAGGAGGCGCAACAACCGTAACTGCAACCGGAACTCTTTCCAATACCGGATTGCAGAAAAATGTAGGCGGTGCTGCAAAATTCACCTACACCTCATCTAATCCTGCAGTTGCAACGGTTGACGAAACATCCGGCGTAGTTACGGCAGTAAGCGGCGGCGTTGCAAAAATTACTGCAACCTGCACCAATTCAAGTGTAATTGACGGATATAATTCCATTTCAACTCTTATCGCAGTTGATGAGCCGACAACAACAGTTTCCTTCGGCGCAGATGCAAGCGTAGACGGAATTACAATTACTACAGACGTAGAGGATTACACGCAAGGCGAAGTCGGCAGTGTTGACCTTAACACACTGGTAGAGGTAAAGGCAGAACCTACGGCAATTGTCGGCGGTAAAACATACGTCTTCCGCGGATGGGTACGCGGAAAAGCTGACGGCGGCCGAGTAATCTCGCTTGATGCAACCTACGGCTTCACAGCGATGACTAACACTTACCTCACGGCAATCTACACCGAAGTGGCGGATGAGGAATACTACGCATGGAACGGTGAGTTCCTCGGAACAGAACAACCGAGCGCACCAGAAGTTGTGGGCTACAACTTCTCCGAATGGAAGGAAAGCCTTGTAAACAATATAAAGCGCTTCGTTGCGTGGTATGTACAGAAGACAGAAACCTATGGCGTAACCTTTAACAAAGCAACAACACAGCATAAGTATGATGATCCGGTAACGCTTTCTTCCGATACGGACGTTTACTGGTACCGCGATGGCAAGCTTGTGGATTACGGAAAATCCTACACCTTCAACGTATGGGACAACACCGAGATAACCACCTCATCTGAGGGACACAATCTTCCGATGCTTGCTCTTGATGCGAAAGCAAAGAGCGGAACATACATGGTAGAGTATGATGCAAACGGAAAGAATGTAATCGAAGTCGGTATTCTCTTTAATGCAGAAGCGGATGGCGCACCCATAGTTTCCTCCTGCAAGGAGAAAATGAGCTCACAGCGCAATCTGGCTGAGAATCCTCACGGTCAGTTCGCTGCAAAGGCAGGCTCTTATACCAAGGCACGCGGATATCTTATCTATGAAGACAACGGCGCATACAAAGTAATATACTCAGAATAAGGTACTTGACAGGGGAGGATGGATGGCTTTCATCCTCTCTGTTTTTTGAAAGGAGAGCTTTATGAAAAGATTATTATCACTTTTGCTTACGGTATGTATGCTTGTTTCCATGCTGCCTGCCGTAAGCATAGCCCACGCTGCGGAAAAGTCCGGCGTAACGGTAATATATCCGCTGTGGCAGGGTGCATACGGCGGAACGCTCAAGCCGTGCGAAATAACATACACTAATCAGTACAGTGCGGGGCGTATGCAGTGGCATTCGGACACAAGCTCATACACCCACAATCCCGGCTGGGGAAAGGGAACCATCGGGCTTCATTTAAAGGCGGGAGAATATGCCGCGTGGACGATAAAGGTTCCGGCAAGCGGTTTGTATGATATCTCCATGACCTACGGCGTTAGTGCCGGAAACACAAAAGGCATAATGTATCTCGTTCCCGGTGTTTCAAAAAATGTAATGTCAGAAATTTCGGAAGATAACTATGTGATGACAGTTGATTTTAAAGCTAAAGATGGCGAGAGCGAAACTCTTTGGGCAGATTTCGATAATTTCTATAATAAGAACAAAGGAACACTTCCCACAACCGAAAAGGTTGCAAAGGAACTTACGGCAGGAGAGTATACCGTTGTATGGGTAGGTACGGGAGATACGTCCTCAACCCTTGCCGGTCGATACCTACTCCGCCCGGCAACGATGACGCTCGACGGCGGACCCGCCACCGTTCCGATGTATTCCGAAAGCCTGCTCTCAAAGAACAAGCTGAATATTAAGCTTGGAGACTTTGCCGAAATTTCCACAAGCAAGGTAGTAAAGAGTGATGGAACGGCGGGTTCAGCCGACGATATCGCTGCGCTTACCTATAAAAGCTCGAACGAAAACGTTGTCAAAGTCGATGGCAAAAAAATCACGGCAGTTGGCACGGGAGTTGCGAAGATTTACACAATGAGCGGTGATTTCGTTATCGAGGAAGACGAAATAACCGTGGTTGATGAAGAGCTTGCATGGTCAGGAGCGACGGTAATCTATCCGTTTGAGTCAAAGGACTATCCGGAGTGCAATAACGCTGAAGAAATAAACTATATAAACAGCGGTTGCCGTGTGAAATTTTTTGATAAGATACATACCGGAACGTCGCCTATCCTCACAAACCTTGCATGGCACAGATATGCGCTCAGTATCCACATTCGCAAGAACGAGTATTATGCATATAAAATTAATATCCCGAAAAAAGGATATTATAACGTAAATGTCGGTTATCAGAAGGTGGAGAGCGGAACGCTTGCAAGCTTATATGTCCTTCCGGGAGATACAACTGATATAATTTCTGCTGCGGCTTCTGCAGAGCCGGTTATGACGGTTGATTTTAACGGTGAACAGCTTCCTCAGCAGGAAGAAGCACCTTTCTTTGCAGAAGGACTCTTTGAAGCGAAGGAAGAGGGCGAGCATATCCTCGTCTGGATCGGTACCGGCGATGTTAACAGTATGGGACGCTATGTCCTTCAACCGCGCGATATAACCTTTAACGGCGGGACGGACACTGTTCCGATGGGATTGAATTTCAAGCTTTCAAAGGCGCTTCGCCCAGCTGTTTCACTTGCAATGAGTGACGGCTCAGCGATTGACGCGGAGAAGCTCGGCGTTGAGTATAGCTTCTCGCCAGAAGGTATAGTTACGCAGAATCCTGCGACGGGAAAGTTTGAAACTCCCGGAAAGGGAGACGTAACCGTAACTGCATCTGTTGAATACGACGGAAAAACATATTCCGCGACGGTTGAAAGAACCATCACGGGAGAGGAAATTCTTCCGTACAGCGGCGCGTATGCAATGTATGACTTTTCACAGAAAAGTCCGTTCTGGGTACCCGTTTACTGGCAAGGAAGCGCTGCTCCTAAGTCTAACGACATTCGCGGTATAACTTATGAGTATACGTCCAATACCGGTGTCGGTAACTGGCAGTGGCATGAAAGCTCAATCCCGAACGTATACACTGAGACTGCAAACACTGCTGTTAATACCTATGTTGCAACGGGAATTGACGGATATATGCAGGTTGGTATCAGCAAAGGTAAATGGGTTGCCTTCAAGATAAAGGTTCCCGCTGCCGGAAGATACCTTGCAACTGCAACCTATCGCAAAAACCGCTCCGGCCGTGTTGCGGCAGGCATGTATATTATTCCCGGTGATGTTGAGGGCATAGAGAATATAGAAGCTCTCCTCGTTGAAGATAACTACATCGGAATGTTTGACTGTAACGACCCGGATGAGCTGTCGGCGTCTATGTATTCCATGCAGTATCCGGATGTTGATATTCCGGCAAAGAGCCTCTCGGCAGACGGCGAAGCAATTCTTGTGTTTAAGGCTCTCGGCGGCGGATACTTTGATGTGAAATCCGTTTCGATAGATGGTACACCGGGGCTTAAATCTGCGGAACTTGCGCTCTCTGGCGACAGCATTGAAGTTGGAGAGAGCAAAAAGCTTGATTTGAAGGCAAAGCTTCTTGACGAATCGATAATTGACGTAAACGACCTTGACGTAAAATACACCTCAAAAGCATCAAATGTTGCTGAGGTTTCAAAGGACGGCACAGTTACGGGTATCTCCGCAGGAACTGCGGAAATTACCGCGAGGATAACTTACAACGGAGCAAAGGTTACTGCCGTAGCGACGATTCGTGTTGAGGACACAAGTGAAAAGCTTTCCGGAGAGGTATCTGTTGAGAAGGTTATATCTGAAAGTGCACGCAGACGCATTATATTTAATGTAAAAACAGAACGCGGCAGCATTATCGAAGCTTTGCCTAACGAGATTGAATATGACCTTGTCTGCGAACCGAACGGAATTGCATATGTTGATGAAGACGGATATATCAACGCAATCGCTGC
>JAFQVE010000341.1 GCA_017408185.1 Oscillospiraceae bacterium
CGGATGTCATATGTGTTGAGGCAGATAACTGTGAAAATAACGGAAGCCGTGATGCTACACAGGATATCGACCCGAAAACAACGACATTTACGCTTACTGCAAACGCACTCGGCACTGCGGATATCACGGTAACTGCGCTTTTTGGTGGAGTGCCGACAACGAAGACATTCACTGTAAATGTTCTTACGGAGCTTCCGAAGCCGACACCGGTAGAGATGAACTTTGTATTCAACGCCGGTGCGTACGGAGAAACCGAGGCAATTGACCGCGACGGTCTTGAAGCGCTTGATACTGCAAAGACATTTGCTACGCAAGGTACAAATGAATGGCGTATGACAAGCTATTACGATATGGAAGCCAATCGCAAGCCCCAGCTCGGAACAGACGGCTTGAACTGGGATTTCTGGAGGGGGAGACTGACCTCGACTGCCGACCCGGTTGCCGCTATAATCCTTAAAGTAACTCCGGGAACGTATCTTCCGACAGTTACATACGAGGCCCTGCCGACAGGCTATAACGCGGGGATATATCTTATACCGGAATCAAAGCTTAAGGAGCCTAAAACAGACGGAAGCTCGACACATGTTCCGCTGGACAACAGTATTGAATACAAATTCGGCTCAAATATCCAGCTTCACAGATATTTCGAAAATATTGCGTACTACGCACTGACTAACGCGGAAGAAGAGAGCTATCTCGTCGGTGAGATTGATATGTATGAGCAGGCACAGGATATTGAGAGGGAGAGCATAGACCTTGACATCACCGATCTTGAAGAAGAGACATATTATCTCTTTATCAAGGAAAACGGTGCAAATCCGAATATGACGGTGACTCCGACCGCCATGTTCTATTCTCTGAAGCTTACTCCGGCAGATCCTGCCGACAAGCCGTATCTTGAAAGCGTAGAGATTGAGTTTGATAAAAACCCTGTTCCGGCAACAAGAACCGCGCAGGCAACGGCTGTTCCGATGCGCAATGACGGAAAGAAATACACAAAGACCTGTGAGGTTGTGTATGCAAGCGACAACACCGAGGTTGCCGAAATAGACGCGGCCACCGGCGTAATCAGCGGTATAAAACCGGGCTTTGCAAACATAACCGCAACGGTCACACCTCTTGAAGGCGGAGAGCCGGTTTCCGGTACGGCACAGATTGAAGTCGGAGAGGCTCCGAAGCTTGCAAGCCTGCGCTTTACGCAGGACGCGGTTGCGCTTCTTACCGGCGAAACCGAAATGTCCTCTTCTCAGGTTTCGGTAATTGCGGTTATGGATGACGCAAGCGAGGTAAGTGCCGAGGGCTACGAGGTTACTTATTCAAGCTCCGATGAAAACGTGGTAACCGTTGATGCGGAAACAGGCATTGTAACTGCCGTTTCGGAAGGCAAGGCAGAGATAATCGCAGAAGCGCTTAATGAAAAAGAAGAAAGCTGTCGCGGAAGTGTTCCGGTAACTGTATACAGTGAGCTTCCGACCTTCTCGATTGACTTTAAGCAGACGGAAGTAAAGGAAGACTATTCTCTTCCGGATATTACTCCCGGATATACAATCCTGCCTGACGAAGGAACACTCGGCACATATGTAAAAAATACCGTATCCGATACGGGAAAGAAAATTCTGTTTGTAAACACTTACGGAAAAACAAATTTCTGGCCGAATACAAACAGCAAGGAGCAGACCTTTGCATTTTCTGTGGATGTTCCGATATCGGGATATTACAGCGTCAGACTGCTTGGTGCAAAGTACTGCAAGGGAGCATACTATTCCATTTTCGCGGGCAACGAAAATATCGGCTTTGGCTTTGTCGGTGACCACAGCTTCTATGACGGATTGCTCGAAACCGATCCCAACAGCCGTACAGTAATGGATAAGGAACATACGCTGAACACAGTGTATTTAAGCCGCGGAGAAAATAAATTCTATATGCGTATGCGCAGCCGCGGAAGCGGAAACCCGTATGCAATTATTGATACACTCACGTTTATTCCTGTTATGGGTGATGTCGGGCTTTCACGGCTTGAAGCGGATATCCCCGAGGCTCTTGCCGTAGGAGAAACCTTTGACGGAAGTGCAACGGCATATATGTCCGATGGCAGCATACGTCATTTCGGTGATAAGAACAACGACAAAACGGACGCAACGGATAAGATCTCTGCAAGCGTTGACAATGACGCCGTGAAGGTTTCGGGACTTGACTATGTGATGGGTGCAACCGAAAACCGAAATTACACAATCGAAGCCAACGCTGCCGGAGAAGCAACGGTGACATTCAGCGCAAATATAGGGGATAAGGTTGTGGAAACGACCAAAAAGATAAGCGTTACCGTTGATCCGATTGTTTCTACAGGTGCAATTATGGAGGCTGAGGAGGTGTTTGCAGGCGATTCAACCCGCCTTATCGCACAGCCGAAGCTTCAAAGCGGAAGAGTGACTGCATCCTCTGCTGTAAGCAGTGTGTTCACATCTGAGGATGAAAGCATTGCAAGCGTTGACGGAAACCTCCTCACTGCGCACAAGGAAGGAACGACAAGGATAAAGGTAGTATCAACCTTCAACGGCGACACTGTAGAGGGCTATATGGATATTACCGTTCTGCCTGAAGGAATGACGGACATTGACGCAACCGCGGGCGGAAGTAAGCACATACGACTGACCGGGGTTGAAGGCGATGTTGTTCCGCTGTATACGACAGCGATAAGCAACATCGGTCGTGAGCTTGATACGGAGGGTGCAATTGTTACAGCCGAAGCCCTCACTCCGGAATATGCTGATATCACTGAAAATCTCGATATTATTCCGGTTTCCGAGGGAGAAGCAAGATTTTTGGTAACGATAGAGCTTGACGGCAGAATAAGAAGTGAGGAGATTTCCCTTACTGTTGCAAAAGGTAAGAGCAGTGGCTCGTATATGACTCCGGAAACTGTCGCCAATGTGCGCGAAAATTATAAAAAATACGACTGGGCAGAAACGGAGAATGCAAAAACCATAGCGAGAGCTGATCAGTATGTAAATGAGCTTGATAAGTTCTATGATATGATTCACTCAAACGGTATTCCGCGCTCAATTCACTTTGGACGTCCCGGAGACCCGTATGTCGGCTGCTGCCGCTACTGCGGAACAAATCTGACCGATAAATACGGCATGTATACATATGGCTTTTCACCGCTGTCTCGCCCGTGGAAGCTGCAGTGCCAGGACTGCAAGCGCCTCTTCCCGTCCAATGATTTTGAAAGCTTTTATAAATTGGGACTTAACGAATACGGCGAGTTCGACCGCATACGCGCACTTGAAGCGAACCACAGGCTTGTTCATCACGGCTCTGCCGATGCTGAATGTGATTGCACATCTCCGACCGATGAATGGACAATGGAGTGGTATAACTATTACGGCTACGGCGATGAACGCGGAAATCTTTACAATGAATTATATAAAGACATTGAGAACGTAAAGACAATAAACAACGGCGCAGGACTTCGTGAAGGTGAGACGGTTGCCGGATGGGGTGTAGATGACAGCCTGGGTTACATTCCCCGAAAGCCTGACGGAACACCGTATACGTATTCAAACGGAATTGTTGAAGCGCATTTGTATATTGCGACGTATTCGCACTGGGGTCTGTGGAGACGCGGAACGACCGGCGGCGGTGCGGTAAAGGATGCGATAGTTGACTGTGCAAACGCTTATCTCTATACCGGAGACGTAAAGTACGGAAGGACAGCTGCAATTCTGCTTGACAGATACGCTGACTTTTATCCCGACCATGACCTCCTGGTCTATGGAAATACTGTTTATAATTCCTCGGGCGGTGACTTCAACCTCGGCGGAACCATAGGCAGAATATGGGAAACAGGTAATATGGAAGCGTTTATTCTTGCATACGATATCGTATATGACCTTTATGATGATCCGTATGTTCTGAATTATCTTAAAGAAAAAGCAAAAACAATAAAATTCCGTTATGCAAAAGAAACTCCGTCTCAGCTCCGCACCCACATAGAGGACGGTATTGTAAGAGATTCTCTTGAAGGAACGGTAAACAGACAGGTTGACGGAAACTTCGGTATGAGTCAGAAGGTTATGGCTCTCGGCGGTATTGTACTTGATTCAGCTCCTGAAACCGAATATTGGTTAAACTTCCTTATGGATTCGGTCTGGGATGCGGAATCTACCGTTTCAATGCAGAAGGGAGGAGGAATCGAGTCGCGCATAGTTGATATGGTCGATGCAGACGGTCAGGGCGATGAATCTTCCGAATACAATGAAGGATGGGTAAGCGCTCTGGTGAATGTGGAGAAATATCTTCGTGTAAGAGAAGATATGAGCCTTGCAAACTATCCTAAGTTTATCAGAATGCTCTATTCATGTGTCTGGCTTATGACGCCGTATTATACCCCGCATATCGGAGACTCTCAGACAACACTGGCAAAAACGCACTGGATGAATGAAAAAGAGTTCCTCACGGGGTGGATGTGTACGAAGGATCCGTTGTTTGCACAGGGGCTTTATCTGCTCAATGGCAATACTGTAGAAGACCTGCATTATGATATAACAGAGAAAAACCCCGAGCGTCTGCAGGATGAGGTTCAGGCAGTAATCGATGAACACGGTACGTTTAATCTTGATTCTCAGATGCTTACAAACTTCGGCTTCGCAATGCTTCGCGACGGCGCAGATTATTCAGCTGCTACCCAGTCAACCGCAACAACCACCAGCCGCGGTGCATGGATGTATTTCGGAAGCAACGGCGGTCACGGTCATAGAGATACGCTTAACCTTGGATTTATGGCATATGGTCTCGAATTTTTGCCTGATCTTGCATATCCTTCCGAAACCGGATATCAGCCGAACAGACTTCAGTGGATACGAAGCACCTTGTCGCATAATACGGTTATGGTTGACGAAATAGAGCAAACAGTAGTAGAGGAGATTCACGGAAAGGCAAAGCATTTTGACGATGACGGTATTGTTCAGCTTGTTGACGTTTCAACTCCGTATGTATATGCAAGTACCGATGAGTATCGCAGAAGTGTTGTTCAGATAAAGGTGGATGACGAAATTTCATATCTTGTTGACTTTTTCAGAGTTCTCGGAGGTAATGATCACGTATATTCAATGCATGTAACAAGTAATGAGGTTGCGGAAACAAGCGGGCTTGATTTTACTCTTGTGGAGGATGAAAACGGAAATTATATTTCCGGCTCGCAGCTTGATGAAAACGGAAACTATAAGGGAACATATGCCGGACGCGATGCAACATACATTAAAAATACGGTAACAGAGGCTGTGAGACTTCCGGTCGAAGGCGGAGTTCTCGGCGAAAATGAAGTTGAGCTTCCGGTCGAATACGGAAAAGACCCGAATTCTCCGGCAAAGTGGACCTACACGACGTTATATCCGCGCGGATATACATGGCTTCGTAATGTTGACCGCGATACAAGTCCCGAGGGTAAGGCGGAAATTGATTTCGTAATCAAGGACTTCAATAAGTGGCTTAAGGACTCAAGCGGACTGCGCATGCGTATGACAATTCTCAACGGAAGCAATATGAAGGACGGCGTTGCGTCCGATATATCAATTGCCGACGGTATTCCGCCTCTGGTTGCACAGAACAAGAATATTGATAAGCTCAAATATGTTCTGGTGAAAAACACGGGCGAAAATCTTGACACAACATTTACAACGGTTTTTGAACCGTATCGCACAACGCGTTATCTCAGAAGCTCGGATGAGCTTGAGATGAGAGTAGTTGACGGCACTGAGGCTCAGGAAGATGCGTACCGCGCCGTAAGAGTTGAGCACACAAACGGCAGAGTTGACTATATTCTTTATGCAACCAACAGAAACGTCACCTATGAGATAACACTGGACGATGGAAAAGCGCTCAGGTTCAGAGGCTTTGTAGGTGTATATACCGTAAAGGACGGCGAAAATACCTATAAATACCTTCACGACGGAGATATCTTGGGCGAAGCGACGGGTGACACAGGTGTGATAAACGGCACCGTCAAAGACTTCACCAGAGACATTTCATTGGAAAATGAGATTATCATTACAACCGAAAAAGCATTGAGCGATGAGGCGATTGGAGACCTTGCAGGAAGATATGTGTTTATCGATAACGGTGCCCAAACAAGAAGCGGTTCGTTTGAGATAAAAGGCGCATCCCGCAGCTCTGAAGATGATAAGGAAGTCACACTTGACGTCGGGCAGGTAACGCCGATAAGAAAGTTTGTGGACGGCTATGATCATAGTAAGGGCTTTGTCTATATGATAGCCGAAGGGCAGACACTGCGGATTCCGACAACATACAGCGAGGACTTTTCGCCTGAGTTTGCACCGGTAAGCAGCAATCTCACAACAAGCGCAGGAAGCTCAATAAGTGTCACAGTCCATGCAATAAGTCCCAAAGACCATAGCGTTACTTATGAAGCAGAAATGCTTCCGCGAGGGGCGAACTTAGATTCAGATACAGGCGTAATAACATGGAAACCGACCGCAAGTCAGGTGGGAAATAACCATTTTGCAATAACGGCAATAGATGATTTAGGACGCGAAAGCACAGTTCACTTCTATATTACGGTCTATGGTTCCACCACAAACGGAACTTCCGGAGGTGGAGGTGGCGGAGGCGAAACAACAACTCCGACAACACCATCTATCCCTGGTAAAGATGAGACGGAAACAACGCCATCTGTACCTTCAACAGGAAATGAAGGTGAAACTTCAGATAATAACGTCCGATTCGTCGACATCTCTGAACACTCGTGGGCAGCAGATTCTATTAACGCACTTGCTTCGAGCGGTATAATCAAGGGAACAAGTGAAAACACCTTCTCACCTGCAAATAACATCACAAGAGCTGACTTTGCAATTCTCCTTGTTCGTGCATTTGAGCTTGAAAGCGAGAATACAGAGAACTTTGCAGATGTTCTTGATACCGATTACTTTGCAAAAGAACTTGCTATAGCGCGCAATACAGGCATTGTAAACGGTATAGGTGATGACAAGTACGCTCCGCGCAATACAATCACCCGTCAGGATATGATGGTAATTGTATACCGTGCACTTACAAAGCTTGGTGTTGAGCTTAAAATTGCAGATGTTTCTTATGATGATTTCGCAGATGTAGCGGATTACGCCGAGGATGCAGTAAAAGCACTTATAACAAGCGGTCTTGTAAACGGAAAGAGCGGCAAAATAGCTCCTACCGATTACACAACAAGAGCAGAAGTTGCAGTACTTCTCAAAAGAATACTTGTCTCTGTAAGCAAAAAAGGGGGGGTCTCGTAATGAAAAAGATTGATATTCATTGTCACATAACTGCATTTCCGCAATATGCGCCGAGAAGATTTAACGGATCAAGAACTCTTGATGTCAACGAGCAGATTGCGGTGCATGATAAGCTCAATGTCGATATTGGTGTCATATTGCCAGGAGTATCAGCGGAAGCGACGTTTTTGCAACATTTTAATGAAGAAGCGAAATTCATTACAGATCAGCATCCTGACAGGTTCATGTGGTTTTGTGATATAGACCCGAGAATGATATCAAACGACAGCACTGCAGACTTGAGTTATCTTATCAATCACTATAAGTCTCTTGGAGCAAAAGGAATCGGAGAGACTTCAGCAACGATTTATGCCGATGATCCAATGATGGACAATCTTTTCTATCATGCTGCACAATGTGATATGCCGATGATTATTCACATTTCTCCGGTAGAAAGAGGCACATACGGAATAATTGATGACTTAGGACTTCCAAGAATTGAAAAGATGCTCAAAAAGCATCCTGATTTAAAGCTTATCGGACATTCAGCAGCTTTCTGGAGTGAAATTTCTTCTGATATTACACAGGAAGAACGCAATGGGTATCCCAAAGGCAAAGTGACAGAAGGAAGAATGCCGAAACTTATGCGTGAGTATGGTAATCTCTACTGTGACCTTTCGGCAGGCAGTGGCTCAAACGCAATGATGCGTGACCCAGAGTATGCTGCAAGGTTTATAGAAGAGTTTGCCGACAGAATTTATTATGGAACAGATGTTTGTGCGGCGAATGCTACATTCCAGTACGATTTCGATGATTTTCTTACGAAAATGGTAAATGACGGAATGATAAGCACCACAAATTACGAAAAGATTATTCGCAAAAATGCTGAAAAGTTATTAGGGTTAGACTACACAAAGTAAACAAAAGCAAAACAACGGATGAGGAATTACTACTTCATCCGTTGTTTTTTACGCGTTTTACGCAGGTGTAAAAATTTTACGTAGCCGCAAACCATTGGTATTAGCGGAATTTTACGCATTTTACGCGTTTTACGCGCTTTTTTGAGTATAGATATTTATTTTAGAATTACAGCGTGGATTTAAAACAGCTTTAAAATAACCCGTACCGACCCCTCGTCATAGGGCGTGACTATACCCACGCAAACAACATTTTTGACCGATTTTTGCCTGTTTTTTGCCCTGATTTTACGTGAAA
>JAFQVE010000041.1 GCA_017408185.1 Oscillospiraceae bacterium
GGGTAAATCTTCCAGTTTTGTTTTTCCGTCACCGATTTTTACACGATATCGCACTGTGTCTGTAACGACCACCGGATAATCGCCGTTCTCATCCGGTGCAACGTGGTTATCCGACGCTTCAACGTTATCAAACATCACCACGTACACCTGTCCTTCTTCCGGTACGATTTCGGCATAAAGCTCATCGTGTACGGAAATGACAGGAACGCCGTTGCCACCGCCTGTGAGCTTGAATACGTCTATCATTTTTTGAAGCTCGTCTGCGGCTTTTTCTCCGGTTTCCTTTGCTTCATTGGCAGAGCTTTCAGCACTCTCTGCCGCAGTTTCCGCTCTCTTAGCCGCACCAAGAGCCCCTGAGAGGTTCGCTTCAGAATCATTTGCATACTTCTTTGCCTCTTCCGCCGCGTTCTTTGCCGAAACTTCGGATGTCGCCGCATTCTCAGCAGATGTTTCCGCGTTTTCCTCTGCCGCCTTCGCTTCCTGCATAATTGCCGTGATATCCGGAAGTATTCCTTCTATCTCAGCCTGAAGCTGTTCTGCCTGCGTAGGGGTAACGTCAGCAGGCTCATTCACGTCAGATGTACGCATAGACGGCATAACGTTAAGCTCTCCGTCTACCGAGCATTTGAGAACACCGTCCTTATATCCTCTTACGGAAAAAGTACACGTTCCTGCTTCCGTCATTGCCTCTCCCGGTATCGGCGTTATATACACCCTCGAACTTGTCAGAATATCCTCAAGAAGATTTACTCCGAGGATTATATCCACCGCATCTTCTCCGTTCGCGTTCCAGAACCTTATTGTTTTCGCAAATCCGTCCCAGTTCTCGGCAAACTCTATCCGGAGCTTCATATTGTTTGCATCTCCGGCAACTCCCGCCGTTGAATAATCCTTCGTCAGCGTGTTACCGTTTATTTTTATATTGATTATCTCATTCAAATGAACCACCCCTTTACTTCATAATTCCGCTTACTTTCATTGCGGATATAAGCGAATTAACCGCCGTTATTACCGCCGCGAGGTCGCTCTCGGCAGATAATGCATCCATTGCGGGAATTGCCGTCGCTGTGAGCTTATTCGGAATCTCTGCGGCGATTCTCTCAACCTTTGCCGCCATCTCCGCACTGCAAAGCTTTTGGTTTTGCTTTCCCCCGTCTCCGATATACAAGGCTTTTTCTTCCCTGCTGAAGCCGAGTTCTCCGTCCGAAAGGAAAGACGTTCCTGCCGTATCGCCTCTTTTTATCTGTATTAAATCTGCCATTTTTCTCTCCTTTTTGGAAATGGGGACAACGGAGTTAACCATTGTCCCCATGCCGTGTCATAGAGTAAGCTTGTTTCGCGGTATGTATTCAATTACATCTCTGCGGCAGGCTTTTCTCCCGCTTTCTTCACGTCGTTAATCGTCTTGTACATTGCAAGAGTCTGCGCATTGGCATTCTCAAGCACTTCAAGGAACTTACGTTTGATTTTGACGGTCTCCCCGCGCCTGATGCGTATTATCTCACCGTTTACGATTACGACGATAGGCTTCTGCTTCTTGCTTCCCGGAATGAAAGGTGCTGTATACGGCACCAACTCATTCGGGTCGGGAAGCTTTGCTTCTGTAGCTACCTCAGGTGTTGCTTCTGCTTCCACCATTGTTTCAACCTCAGGTGTTGCTTCAACCTCAGGGCTTCTGTTGCCTCTTGAATTTCTTGCACTCATTGTTTAACACTCCTTTGTTTACGGCGTTGCCGTTGTTTCTACGCGAACCATGTACTGCGGAACAAGAAGCTCTGCAACCTTTGTTGCCTTCCAACCGCATGTCGCTCTCTGATTAAGCGGGTCAGCAGTTCCTGCAGAACCCTTCTGCTTGATGATATGCTCAAGTCCGCCACCGGTAATGTCGGTAATGCCGTAAGCATCATCACCCATAATAAGAGTGGAGTAAACGTCTGCGCCGTTAGCACCGGCTCCTGCGAACACCTTCGCACGTGTGGACTGAACAAAGCGTACACCGGCAATCTCACCGATTTCGTTCTTGTAGATGTTCTCGGTGTTTACATACTCGTGAGGCTTTCTCCATTCAGGGTCGTTCATAAGGTCGAACTTGCAGAACGGGTGAATGATTGCGACGTAGTAGCCGTCAATCTTCGGTGCGTCCTGATCCTCAAGCGTGCGTACAGCCTTCTTGATAGCCTTGACGGTAAGGTTGCAGTTGTCCTCTTCGCTTGTGTACTTAAGAGCAGCGCGAGACTCAACCTGACCTTCTGCGTACTGTACGTTTGTACCACCGTTGAGAACCTCACGGGTGATAGTGTCAAGAGAACGTCCTGCCTGAGATGCAATTGCCTTTGTACCCTGAACGAGTACCGGGTCAATAGCAGTAAGGTCAAGCATATCGGAAATCGTGACATATCCGCCGTACTGGTCGACTGTTGCTTCGATTGTGCTCATAGAGAGGTCCTGTCCGTCAGGAGTTACGCCTTCCTGAAGCGGAGTGGTCATCTCAGGGAGCGGTTCCCACTGTCTGAACTCGATTGTCTTACCGCCGTTCTTCGGAATCGGGTGCTTCTGACCGAACTGGTCGTGAACAAGCTCCGCCTCAACGAGGTCGATAAGATAATCACTGTAATACGTTTTGTTTTCGCCCGAAAGTCCTTCGGTTGCTGTGGTCTGTGTGTTCATATCAGCAAAAAGCTGAAGGTTAATTTTCTTGATGTCTAACATGTTGTTTTTCCCCTTTCATTGCGGGGAAGATATTAAAACGATACTCTTCCACCGCGTAATACTTCTTTCGCAATTGCGGCTCTGTCCTTCTTATTAAGGCTTGAAACCGTGTCCTTGCGTACTATTGCGGCGCTCTGAGAAGACATACCATTCTCTGAAGGTCGTGACTGCTTGGATTTGATTCGGGCTTCCATCTGCGCTCCTGCCGCCTGTGCGGCTGATTTCGCCGTAGCCTCGTTAATCTCATCCATATGGATAAGCTGATAAGCCTGCGATACAGGCAATCCTTTGCGCAAAAGGTCAAGAAAGTCTCGGTTTTTCGCTTCCGTCTTAAAATCAAACGACGGATAGTTCTTTTTAACCTCTTCGCCTTCCTTGTACCACGCCTGAAGCTGTGCATTTGCCCTCTGCTCTCCTATCTGCCGTGCTTTCATCTTGTTAAGCTCTGCGTTTTCCCGCTTGAGCTGTTCCATAGCCTTGTACTGCTCGACAGTCAGCCCCG
Source organism: Oscillospiraceae bacterium (assembly GCA_017408185.1). The sequence continues at coordinate 3,212 of JAFQVE010000041.1, forward strand.
CTTCTTCAGCAAGGTTTTCCCAGTAGTGGGTGTCTTCTTCCACTGCGGTCTGAAGCTTTGCCATATCGCCGTCTTCTATCTTGTGTCTCTGCATGAGCATGTCAATGATAGGTTTCTGTGCGGCTAAGCTCTGCTCCAGTCCCTGCACATCTCTGTGGCGACGGGTGAAAGATTCCTGAAAAACCTGCGTGTACTCGTCTTTGTACTCGCCCTCTATCATTTCCCGAAACTTTGCCAGTCGCTCTTCTTTTGAGTCAGATGTGGTGACTATTCCGTTACCCTCGGATATTCCCCCGGCGGCAGGGATTGTAGCTTCTGTAGGCGCGTCCGCCTTTCCGTATACTACTTTAGGTTCGCCCGATTTGCGGCGGCTGCTTCCGCTTTTATCAGCCTTTGGTAATGATGCGCTCTCTGTAGCCTGCGTGGAGCCTTCGCCTGAAGAGTCTCCGCCTGCCGCGCCGTCGTTGAACAGTTGCAGGTTTACCTTGAGCTTTTCTGTGTTTCGCATATCTCTATGCTCCTTTCTTTATTCGCGCTCTTTCCGCGTGTCAGTCGGCTATAGCCGATATTTATGTTAACGTGGTCGGGGTAAGTGTTTGAGATTGTCTCAATACCAACCGCCGCCATGTAAAACACCGATGCAACTTTCTCGTCTCCTTCGCAAGCTATAACCACTTCGCCGTTATGCTCATCTATGGAGACGTATTCCTCGCTCTCGCTGTTGTTTTCAAGCCATGCTATAAGGGAATACACTATTGCCGATACTCCCGCGCACACTATATCCTCGCCTCTCTTAGCGTATCCTGCGTGACCGTTGACGGAAAGAGTGTGCATCTTCCCGTCCCGGTCGTACATTGCGTGTATCATTGTGCGTTCATATCAGGCTTGGCATTTGCCGCAAGCCTTGCTCCGTAGTCGGTCAGTCCCGCTTTCTGCGAGTTAACCACTGCGCTCCCCATACCTTTCGGTGCAGGTTGAGCATTGTTTGTCGGTGCATTTCCCTCTACAGGGATAACGCCCATCTGAGCCTTGAGCATCATATTCTCCTGCATAAGCTGATTTACAACGTTGAGCAGTGTCTGTCCCTGCTGTACTCTGTCCTTGACCTTCTCCATACCGTCAAAGTCCATAAGCTCCAATGCTCCCATTGTCTGCTCGGCTTGCTGCGGGTTGAAGAAGCCCATATGATACATTTCCTTCGCAAGCTCATTCTGTGCCATTTTGGAATACGGAGAACGCTTCTGAGGCTTGACTATGATATCAAATACAGGCTTGCGGAATGCGGGTTCATATCCCGGTTCCATTTCCTGCCCTGCGTATGCAGGCGGCAGTTCCTGTCCCTTAAGGTTTGCGTTGTTATAATCAACGAACTCATACTTGCCCGTGTCTCCGGTTATTCTGAATGAGCGTGTCTCGTCGTAGAACTGACGCATAAGCTCAATTGCAAGGTAACACTTCTTTGTGTAGCTCCGGTATGTGGAAGATATCATATCCCGGCTCTGTTTGTTTCCGCTTTCCTGCAGTGCCGCTATCGCCGCGCCGGAGGTCACCCCGCTTGAAGTAGATCCATTCGAGAAGTCTCTGTTTGCGGAGGTCTCCTTCAGCTCGTCTATCTTCATCTGAAGCACGTTGAGGACGTTGCCGCCTATCTGCTGCACTTCAATCTGCCGCAGCTTTTCCTCGTCTATGTCGCCTTCCACGTGAACAATAGGCTTGCTCCAGTCGAGGAACTCTTCCTCGTTGATGCCGAGGCTCTTCTTACCCCAGTATCGAGGCTTGGCAGATGCAATCGCGTTCTCAAGTATCGCCTGAGAGAGCTTGTCTATGTACATCTGCGGACTACGCATTATAGCGATGTATCCAAATCCTACCGGTGTCCCTTCTTCAGGGAACAGCACGTCAAAGTGTATCGGATACATACCGTGGTCATAGTAACCGTTCTCGGCGTATTCGGGATCGTCCTCGGAAGAGAACAGAACTGAGTCTCCTGCAAACTTACAGTAATGAAGAACTACCTTTCCTTTGCTGTTGCGCTTCTTGTAGTACCAGTCCACCACAACGCTCTTGTCGGTTGTGTCCACTGTGTCGTCATAGACGTACTGCTCAATCTCTATCAGCTTACCGCCGAGCTTGCCCTTCAGCTCCGGATATTCAGCTTCAAGAACGTCATTATCCTTCAGAGCTACGATAAAGAGGTTTCGGCTGTCCTGTATGTCGGTTATGCCCGGCTCCCAAAAGATGTTGAGGATGTCAATGTATCGGATGTCGATGTCTCCCATACCTTCCTCAAGCTCTTTGTTCCAGAACACTCCCTCTGCGACTACACCGTGCTTGAGCTTGTACCACCCTGCATCGTTGTAGACTTGCTCGTAGTTGTTCCTCTCGAACACTACAGGAAGGATAGAGGACAGTGTATCCGCGTCCTTCTCGTCTGCTCTTTCTCTCGGCAGGACATTCGGCTCGGGAAAATTGTCCATAAGGTCCGCATGCTTTGCCGTGATAGAGTTAAACAACCACGCCGATGTCGGCTCCGGTCTGTCTTTGTTGCTCTGTCCGTTGTTTATAACGTCCCAGTGTCGAAGCTTCCACCACTGCTCTTCTTCGGTAATGCGCTTCTCAAGCTTTGTCTTGCCGTCCTTGTACTTCTTCAGCACCTCAACGGCTTTCTTGATAGCCTTCTTGTCGATTTTCCCACTCATAGCAGGAACTTCCTGTTCCAGTCCTTCAGGCTTACCCCCGAAGAGCTTCTTTGCCGCCAGTGGGATATAATCTTTTATTGTCTTGCCCTTTTCATTGGGCATATTTATGTCCATATGTATCACCTCTTAATACTTGCGATAGAATGCGTATTGGTCTGTGCCTTCGTCTGACTTAAGCGGATCGAATACCTCGGGACTCCGTTCCTTCACCGTGACAGGCTTCATCGGGTTCGCCATGCAAAGGTATCGGCTCTCGTCCGCTACGTGGTCTTCCTGCTTCGTGTCGATGTCCTCGGGCTTATGCTCGTCATACATCAGAAGCGGGATAGTCCGTATGAATGCCTTGCAGTTACTGAATATATACATCATCGGAATACCGTTTGAGTCAAACTGCAATCTGTAATGCATCTGCATCCACCCTGCAAGCCTCTTGTGGTCGCCCTTGTCGAAGTATACGCCGTATTTTTCGCCGGTCTCGGCTATTGATATACCGTGGCTCTTATCCCATATAGCAGGGTCTGCCACGCCGTTTATATGCTTGTTCTTTAACCACCGGTGCTCTTTCTCTATCCTCGCTATCTCCTTGAAGATGTCGTCAGGACTCCACTTAACACCGGTATCAGGCTCGTTCTTCACGCATCCGTACAGCTCGAGTATTCTGTATATACGTCCGTCATAGTCTACAGCCCACCAAGCACAAGAGAAAGGCTTACTGTAACCGAAGTCGAAGCTTCGCCATATGTTCCACCCTGCCGGTATCTCAAACGGGTTTATAACGTGAGTCCACTGCTTGTCCTCATAGTGTGAGCTGTCGTTTCGGAACTCTTCAAAGACCTGACCTTCGTATACGTCCCATTCTCCATACAGGTGCGCTCTGCGTTTGTGTTCAGGCAAAGCTTCAAGCATCTTTATATAGTCAGGGTTTGCGTCCATAAGCACTTTGTTGTCGTGTACGGTCGCTTGAATGAATACATAATCGTCAGGGTTTTCACCCTCGCGGAAGTTACGGTCAATGAAGATGCGTTTTATATACTCATGCCCCACGCCACCGGGATTCATCGTGTAGTAGACACGGGGACTGAAGTCCGTTCGTGTAGTTCGGAGCGAAGTGCAAATGAATACAATCCACTCTTCCGGGAACTGTGTTGCTTCCTCAAATATGATGAAATCAAATTCCTGTCCCTGATACTGAAGCAAGTCTCCCTCATTATCACAGTAGCCCATCATAAAGCGGCTTCCGTTAGGGAATATGAACGCTCTCTGATCACTGTTGTACTTTGCGTAGCCATACAGTTCACTCATAAGCGGGATTATGTGGTTATTTCGTAACTCAGGCATTGTCCTACGGAGTAACAGCCCTTTTAAGCCGTCGTAGTTCATACAGAGAAGGTTGCCCTTTCTTCGTCCTGCCCACGACTTGCTCAGCCGCCGCCTCTTGCTCCCCCATACCCTATGTGTTTGGCTTTCGCGCGAAAGAACTCTCTTTGTTTTTCGTTGGGGACTTCTTCCCTTAAGTGTTGGAATATTAAAGGCTCAACTGACGACATCGGCATCACCGCCTTTGGCATAACGGAAAGAATGACCTTTTGCCGTTCTCCGTTTGCCGCTTAATACTGAATCTATATGTCTTGTCCCGAAATATGCCTCCGCTTTTGAGATGCTTACGAATTGCATCATAGCTCCCGTCTCCACATTTGTTGCTATAATCGGCTTGCGCTCATGTCCCCACGGAGTCAACGCTTTCCGCACTACCGCATGTTATGTGTTTTCGGACGAGCTTACCCACTCCAAATTCTCCACTCGGTTGTTTTCTCTGTTTCCGTCTTTGTGGTTTACCTCAGGCTTGCCATCAACCATCGGAATAAAAGCTTTCGCCACCGCTCTGTGGACATATTCTCTGCCGATTGGCTTGTTGTTCTCGTAGAAGGTTATCTTCCTATATCCGTGTCCCATACTGCTTCCGTAGCTTACCTTACCCGTGCGCTCGTTGCGGATGCGACCATGATTGCTTACGGAATACTTTCCTTCATACCCTTTAACATCTGTCCATAACTCCGTCATGTCTATGTCTCCTTTTTAAGTGTGACAATTATTCAGCCCATTCTGCAAGCTCTCCTTCAAACCTAACCACTGTAGCTCCTGTATTCTCTATGGTGCCGTCAACATCTACGGCTTGCTTTGCTTTGCCATACTGTGCTTCGTAGAAGAATTTCCATATATCCGTCTGTATCTTCTTCGGAGTATCAGGATCTAAAGCTATAGCGCGGAGCTTATCCGGAGCTTCGTTTGCGTACTTCTCGATAACGTCAGGCTTTTTCGGTCTCCCTCCGGGATTGCCACTCTTCCCTTTCGTAAAACGCCCTGTTTTGTCCCTGTTCTCAGGCTCTGCCATAGCTCTCACCTCTTTTCTGCATCATACAATAACACGATTGACGCAATAAAAATCCACTCTTAAGGGGAATTTTGAAAATTTTTTTGAAAACAAAAAAGGAAGGCGTTTAACCTTCCTCTTTCTTTCTCTTGATATATCGCTTCGTCACTTCTGACGCTCGCTTCTTTGTGCATTCAGGACAATACTTTGAATCCTTACGTCCTGCCATGAACGTTTTTCCACATCCGGGTACAGTGCAGACGCATTCCACGCGTGGTCTGTGTCCTGTCTTCTTAGCTCCTTCTATGTATCCGGTGCCTTTCTTTTTCTCCGGTTTCGGCTCCGGAAGAGTGTATCCGTATTTCTCGACATACTCCCCGTATTTCATCCCGCGCTTGGAAGCTTCAACGGAGATAAGTTCAATCTGTTCCATTGTTGTCACTGCTTTCACCCCTTTCCTCATACTTACACACGCCCGGCATACACCGTCCGTTTAACTCTCTTCACCGTAAAAACTCTCCTTTCAGTCGTTTTTTAAGTGCAAAAAATCACTCAAACAATACGTGGCTTCCGTCCTGAAGCGCTTTTTCTTCAAATCCCTTTTGCTTTGATGCTCTCCGCAAGCTCTGTCAGATCCCCGAGTTCCTTTCGCGGGTTGTCCGGATGCTGCTCAAGGCTTTCAACCGGAAGCCACACCAATTCACCTTTTACTTTTTCGATCATGATTTCATCTCTCCTTTTTCTTTTAAAACGTCACAACTGCATTCAGAACCGCAGCTGCAATCCAGTAAATAACCTTCCGCACGTCCCCCGATGCAGCGTATGTCACTGCCGCTCCGAGGTTGCACGCTATCAGAATTAACGGGAATATATATGTTTTGTCAAACATCTTCTTCACTCCTTAAAATCGTTCTTTCTTGAATTGCGATTTCACTTAAACTCTTGTTCTACTAAATCACTGGCGTCCAGTATAAGTTCACAGTCATAATACATATTCTTAGCTTTAGTTATTGCTTCGTCATAACTGTCAGCCTCTACTTCGATTTTTCGTTTAAGAATTTCGGTTATTGTAATATCGTATTTCATCAAATCACTACCAGTTTTGTATAGTCTGGCTTAACTCCTTTTCTAAAAACAAAATGAGCATATTCGATACTGTCGGTACTACCCTTCTTTGGTTTATCATCTTTATTGAATTCTACACATCCAACATTATCTTTTTTGTCTACGAAAGACATTCTTTTACGATGAACAAAACACCATTCCGGCATATACTTTTCAAAGAATAGCTTGCGCTCTTCGCTACCAAAAAAATTTAATCTAAGCAACATAATTACATAACCGCCATCAACAACATCGTTTATTGCTTTTTCAATAATATCTGTTGCTATAGCGAAAGGTGGGTTTGTGATTATTATCTCTGGCTCATAATCTTTTACGATTTTCTGTATTCGCTCATAGGTTTCATCATCCCCGCTCACTCTCCATTTCTGCTAAAGTCCTTTCGATGTCGTAATCGTTGTAATACTTGCCCTCATCCAATTCAGGGCTTGTCCCTTTTGCCCTCAACCTCTCCGCAAACTCTTTCCGCGCTTCGGATTTGATTTCGCTATAAAGCATTCCCAGAGGCGCAAAAGCTTCATTCTCTTTCTGCAACATCCTAATTTGCACATCTCGTTCCGCAAGCATTTCCGCGTGTTCTCGAATTGATTCCTTGAATGCTTCAACCTCTGCCTTTGCAGAAGTCAAATCAGAAGTCAAATTTTGAGTTCTGCATTTTAGTTCTTCATTCTCTTCCTTTAGGATCTTGATGAGGTCTTTTATATCAGCATTTTTTTTGGAAATGCAGTTTCCGTTACTGTAGTGGTCGTGATAAGGACATTCCCTACAAGCAGGATATGATTGCATTTCACAACACTCCAACGCCGTTATAATCTCGTTTTCGTTCATTTTCACCCCGCCGGACACTCCTTTTTTCTTTTCATATATCGTTTTGTCGCCTCGTTCCTGCGTTTTTTCGCACACATCGGACAATACTTTGAATCGCGCCTCTTCGCAGAAAAGCGCTCACCGCAAACAGTGCATACAACCTCCACGGTTCTGAACTCCCGAAACGTTGCCGGCGCAACTGTAGCCTGTGGCTGCATCATAACATCCCCGCCCAAAGCCTTCCCCTTGAGGGGAAGGTGTCGCTGTATGGCGACGGATGAGGTGTCAACTCTGAACTCATAACTCTTCTTTCGTCTCCGCAGCTGCTCGTTGATGCGCTTCCGTTCTCTTTCCTCAACCGCTTTCCGCGTTTCCGCAATCCGCTGTTCCTTTTTCGATGTCGGCTCCGGCTCTCCGAGCTGAGGATTGAACTTCTCTATGTACTCTCCGTATGTCATACCGTGCGCCCTCGCCTCCGCACACAGCTTTTCAATCTGTTGCATCGCGGTCATTTCCATAATTCCTTTCTTATCGTCCTTGTTTTCTCCGTCAGCCGATGCACTATTACCAGCTCGTCCGTTGTCTCGCGCTCGACAAGCCAGTTTTCTACATTCAACCCCATTTTTGTTATAAGTTTCTTCTGCTTTACTGTCGGATTTTTCCCGTGTTTCATATCCGTCACCTCAAAACGGCAGTTCGCTCTCGTCACCGATAAGCTCTTCCCAGTCTCCGTTATTGCTCGCCGGCAGTCCCGCCGCAAAGCCTTCCCCTTGAGGGGAAGGTGCCGAGGTTTGCGAGGCGGATGAGGTGTCCCCCTTCTTCTCAGCAAAGAATGCCTCGTCTGCAACGACTTCTACAGCAGTTCTGTTGTTGCCGTTCGCATCCGTCCAGTTTCTTGTCTGAAGCTTTCCGCTCACCGCTACAAGCTGACCTTTGGAAAACCACCGGCAGACGAACTCTGCCGTGCCTCTCCACGCAACGATGTTTATAAAATCAACAGTCTGCTGTGTGCGAACCTCGCCCGGCTCCGGTCTCTTCACTCCGCGGTCAACGGCAAGAGTGAACGTCGCCACCGAAATGTCCGCTGCCGTAGCTCGAAGCTCCGGATCGCGTGTGAGTCGCCCCATAAGAATTACTTTGTTTAACATATGTTTGCATCTCCTTCTTCATCATAAAAGCCGCACCGTTGAAGCACGTGCTCTGTAATCACGCACACTACCGCGCCCGCTCCGAACACGAGCGAAAACGCACCCACTATCACCAAAAAGCACTCTATGTAACTCATTTTAAAATTCCTCCTTAGTTTGGAATAATAGAATATGGTTTTCTTTGCAGCTTGTCGTTTGCTATCTTCCGCGCGTCTGCCTGATAATTCCGGCAGAAGTTGCCGTACTCCACTTCATTCTTCAGAACGTGCATGCACGGCTGTATCTTGCAGAACTCACAAAGCTTATAGTCCTTTTTCTTCGGCTTCGGAAACGCCATTTCTACCACCTCTTGACTTAATTTCATTCTTTTGGTAAAATAACATTGTTATTAAATTTTTCTTTGCGGCTGTTTCCGGCGCCCACCGGAGCGGCCGCGCTTTTTTATTTCTCTTCATCAATCCATCCACAACGGATGTTGCAATCTTCCTTGCATCCGATGCAACACACTCTTCCGTCTGCCCTACAGCACGAACAGAGTCCGCTCGGGTTCTTTCCTGTAATACACTCCGGACGCCCTTGCTCGTCATCTTCCTCTGCCTCTTTCATCTCCGCAAAGAAGCCTTGCAAATAAAGCTCGTGAAGCTTTTTACCCTGAGATTTGATTTTGTTAAGCGTCTTGTCTGCAATTACGAGCTTCCCGAAGAAGTGAACGCCCACCGCTCCGA
>JAFQVE010000342.1 GCA_017408185.1 Oscillospiraceae bacterium
ATACAGATATGAGCGGAAGCGTTTATGACCGTCCTCAAATGGAGGAAGCGGTAAAGCTTCTCGGTGCCGGCAGGATTCTTTTCGGTACGGACAATTCTCCGTCTGCCTGTGCGGGAAAGCTCCTCGGTGCAAGAATCTCCGATGAGGAAAAAAAGACGATTTTGCGTGGCACAGCATTTGAGAGATTCTTGGAAAGGACGGGAAAGTAAGCTATGTTTATTGATATCAATACATATGTAGGACACTGGCCGTTCCGCAACCTTGAATATAACACGCTCTCGGGTCTTGATACGCTTGCACGCGAGTATGACATTACGCATATGGTTGTCGCAAACATAAACGGACTTTTTTATAAGGATGCAAATGCTGCAAATCTCGAGCTTTTAAAAGAGCTTGAAGAATATGACGGAAAAACAAAATTTATCCCGATGGCGATTGTAAATCCCGCATATCCCGGATGGGAGCGCGATGCGCGGGAGATGATTGCAAAAGGATTTTGCGGATTTGAGCTTGCACCGCTTTATCACGGCTATTCGCTTGCACCGGAGATGCTTTTTGATGAGTATTCTCCTGTTCACCGTGCGGGAAAGGTTATGGAACTTGCATCTGAGCTCGGTGTTCCGGTGAGAGTTTGCGCAAGCTTTGAAAACTTCCGCGGCAGAAGTGATCTCGACACGCCTGAGAACATTTCGGCAAATGATTATGTCGCTCTGATTTCAAAATATGAGGATGTTCCGCTCCTTGCTACCGGATTTTCAATGTTCGCGGCAGGAAAGCTCGGTGAGCTTGCAAAATCGCGTAAGAACATTTTCTTTGATACAACCACTACCGCGCTTCTCGCTTCTGATCTCTTCAGGAAAGCGGCAGGAAATGTTCCGCAGGAGTGCATTTGCTTTGGCTCGTTTTCTCCGTTTAACTATATGGAAACAAACCTTTTGCGCATAGAGCTTTCGGGACTCGACGCCGAAAAGATAAAGCAAAACGGAAAAAAGGCATTTAAGAATATGTAATAACAATACAACCCAACCCGTGAGGCGAAAACCTCACGGGTTGTTTTTGGTGCGCCCGGCTTTTGTACAGGATGATATAGTGAGTGCTGCTTTTCGTCTGTTTTATCATAAAAACAGATCTTGTTTTAATGCTGATAAATGATATAATGGTTGTAAAGCGAGGTGTCTAAAAATGAAGATTTTAAATTTCGGTTCGTGCAATATCGACTATGTGTATTCGCTCGACCACATTGTGCGCGTAGGCGAAACGGAAACAACTCATAAGCTTGAAACATTTCCGGGCGGCAAGGGGCTTAACCAGTCGATAGCCGTTGCGCGTGCGGGCGCGAAGATTTACCATGCGGGATGTGTCGGAAATGACGGAGCTATGCTTCTTGATATTCTCGCAAACAGCGGTGTTGATATTTCACATATAAGAAGGCTCGGAGTAAAAAACGGTCACGCGGTTATCCAGCTTAGCTCGTCGGGAGAAAACTCGATATTCCTCTATCCCGGCTCAAACGAGATGATAGATAAAGAGCTTATAGACAAGGTGCTTTGCGATTTCGGAAAGGGAGATATTATTCTTCTGCAAAATGAGATAAGCAATGTCGGATACATCATTGAGAAGGCGTATAAAAAGGGAATGTGCATTATTTTTAATCCTGCGCCGTTCAATGACGGTATTCGGAATATTGATTTTAATATGATTTCATATATAGTGTTAAATGAAGTTGAAGCGGCTGAAATGTCGGGTTTTGAAGAACCTGAAAAAAGCCTTGAATATCTCGGATGCACATACCCCGACCTTCGGGTTGTGCTGACGCTCGGCGAGAACGGCTGTGTATATATGGACA
>JAFQVE010000343.1 GCA_017408185.1 Oscillospiraceae bacterium
CGGTCTGTCGGGATAAGAAGTGTTATCTTCTCAAATCCCTCCGGCATTGCATAATCAAGAAGTTTTTTTCCGAACTCACGTATTTTGTCGTCGTTTTTGACTTCGCCCTCGCAAAGAACAAACCACGCGGCTTCATATACGTGGCCTGGATAACACATATCGGCAACCCATGTTGTAAGTGGTTTGTTTCCGAGCGGAAGATATTCGTTCACCTGTTTCTTTTCGTCATTGACAAAGCCTGCCGACATCATTTCGTTTATGACATCACGTGCTGCCGCATCATACTTTTCATAATCACGACCGACATTGCGGACAAACTGAACCATCGCAAGCATTGCCATGTGGAGTCCGAGCGCCTTGCAGTCCTCGTCCGCCTCTTCCTGCGTCGTAAACTTGTTCTTTTTGTAAAGATCATATGCTACATCAAAATAAAGCTCAGCACTTTTCCATACTTCCTCGCGCTTGCAGATTCTGTAATACTGAGCACAACCCATTGCACAAAATATTTCACTGTAGTAAAAGATATCATTCTGTTCCACATTGGGCTTTCCATCACGCGTTACCGTATACGGGAGTCTGCCGCTTTGCGGAGTTATCTTTTTCAGAAACTCATAGAGATGCTCACACATATCTATGTATTCCGGTCGAGCGTCCGCAAGACGGTACGCCATAGAATAGCTCCACAGCTCACGGCCTAAGAACCACACTATTTTATCGGTTGAAGCAACCTTTGAATTTTCATCAAACCAATTGAATACGCCACCATATTCCTCGTCCTTCGATATTTCAATCCAATGCGGTAGAATTTCATCTACAAGATATTTTCCGTAATCCATAATCAAACCTCCAAGCTTTTAAGCTCAAGTGAATCCACTGTAACTATTTTTTCAACATTGCCTTTTTTAATCTTCACTGTCGCCGGAACATCGTAATCCGTGTTGAGAAGATACATCTTACCGCCGTCGTAGTATGACCACTTTACTCTGTCACTACCAAACACCCTTACCTCGCAGCTTCTTGCACTTGCCGATATAAACTCACGCACAATCGCACGGTAAAGAGGGGAAAGAGCCGGATATCCCGGGTAATTTGTAGATGTTACAAGTGTTGCGACGCCGTCTCCGATGCGATTTTCAACAACAGTGCTTATATGCCCCAAAACATACCCGAAACTGTCTGCCGCATATGCTACGCTCTTTCCTCCAGTAAGCTCAAAAACGCCCCAGTTTGCATATCCTCCGCTGTATACTGGGTCACATGCGAAGTCTGCTGTGCCGGGGTACAGTATTTTCTCATCAATAGATGCCGGGTCGAACTTCACTCCGTCGTTCGTTCTTCTAACCTCACCGGTAAACCGCGCACCGAACAGACGTTCAATTTTCCCATTTGTGATCGGTATGTATTCGCCGGTTCTCTTTGCATTGGTATTGAGATGTGCCGCGCTCATAAGGATCCTTCCGCCACGCCTTACATACTCATAAAGCTTATCCATATCTTCATCGGTCATGGTATTCCAGCCCATAAACACGAGATGATCATATTGCAAAAACTTGTCAAGCGGTGCTTCAATCGGTACTATATCATACATTCCGTACGCCGGAGATGCAGAGGTATCTTCCTCACCAAAGTTTGCACCATCACTCCAGTTTCGTTTCGTTCCAACCTCATCAAGGAGTCTCCATGAGTGTTCTGCCTCATTATGCCCCCATTCCTCGCGGTGAAATTGATTCCATATCGAAGTGCCGCCCCAGCCGCCCCACGCGTCATGACGTCCGGAAACAAAGGCGAACTTAACCTTAGGCCCCCCTTTGGGACGGAAATCCTCCTTTATGTACTTTGACATATATTCAAGAATGTCCCTGTAATCCTGACAGACTTCTGATTTTCCGTCAAGGCTCTGAGCGTATGAATCTATACACTCATCCCCGCTTTCGAGGCAGAGAAGATTTGTTCCCGAAAGATATGCATATTTGTATGCAAGCTGAAGTCTCTTGCGCTTGAGCATATCACTGTGACGAAATCCTCCATACCACTCATGAGCTATATATGTTCCCCAAAGTTTTGAATCTGCCATTTTTGCAACGCCGCGCGTGGCAGCTATAAGCGGCTCTGGATTTCCGCACATCATTTCAAGCGCGGGAATTGTCGTTCCTGCCTCAACATTATATTTATTGAGCGCAGTTGCCTCTCCCGAAAAGATTTCAGGCATCCCAAGCTTTTTGTCTATCCCGACAAATCCGGAAACGCGCTCAATATATTTTTGATGTGCCTCTTCCATATCCGCACAATCAGTTTCGATTTTCGCAGGATCTTTTCCCCTTGTTTTGCTTGTCACAAAATACCCCGCCGCCTTGCACGCACCGGAGCTGCCTGTCTCCCCAAGCATATCACCAAGAAAATACTCACCGGCAACTTCGCGGATTGCATCTACCGTTTCTTTATTGAGCATACTTCCTTTTTCGGGAGGCGCAAACTGGACGGTGTATAAAAAAGCGAAGTAAATTTTCTTTTCCGCCATAAATTTTGCCCATTTCACATAGGTCTCCCGCGGAATCTCACGGCGAGCAACCCGTATTTCAACGAAATTGAGTCCTTTCTTTACCGCACGCTCATTTATTTCCTCTATCATTTTATCTTCTTCAAATGAATGTTCCCCGAGATGAACACCGTGTAAAATGATATCTCTTTCCATCGCAAAACTCTCCTTGTACGTTTAAGTTTCTCAAAGTATATCTTTTTTAGAATTTTTAGTCAATATGAAAATTACAAGATTTTACATATAAAATTTCAAAATTCTACAAATCCTTGCACAAAGCATTGTGCAAGCCTTTTTTTAATGTTATAATCACAGCAAATCAACACTTACGGAGGTAATTTTATGCAATTCGGAATCAACGTTTTTGACTTCGGTGCAAAAGGCGACGGTGTGACCGATGATACCGCCGCAATACAGGCTGCCATAAACTTTGCAGCAGAGCGCGGCGGCGGCAAAATTCTCTTTCCATATACGAACAGGGGCTACAGAATAGCATCACCCGGAATTGAGGAATATGATGGAATGAAAGTGCGGGCGCAGCTGATCATCCCGACAGGCAATGTGAATATTCAGCTTGAGGGCGAAATGCCTTGCCGTCTGCTTAATAACTATCAGGTTATCCCTCCCGATGTTGCGATTAAAAATAAGCGACATCCCACGAAATTCGGTACAATGAAAATGGATAACACCGTTCTTTTTTCTGACTGGGAAGCTCCGGAGGAACATAACCCCGAAGCTCGTCCGTGGTCAATTCTCGCTGCTCCTGAGGGCAAGGTTTTAAAAGGTAATTTCAGTAACTTTGGAGTTTTCGCGATAAAGAACCTCGAATTCCGCGTAAAGCTCAACACAGACAAGATGTATCCTACTCAGAGCTGTGTTAACCTTCAAAACGTTTCAAGAGTAAATATTCAGGACTCTCAGTTTTGCTTGAACGAAAATGTAGGCGATACATTTCTCGAAAAAGAGCTTTTAGAAAATCCATGTCACACCTTCGGTCTTATGACATCGGGCGACCAGAATGACAATAATGTTATCCGTAATGCGGCGGTTCAGGGCTTTAAATACGGATTTGTTTTCAGCGAGCATGTTGTTGCAGAGTTTCTCTATGCACACAACTGCGAGGAAGCAATAACATTCCATGATTCATCGCACTTGTCTGCGCTCAACCACGTTGTTGCACAGCACAACAAAAGAATTTTCACCACGACGCGCGGCAAACTTTTCGGTCACGAACCGGGTCCCTGTAACGTACGCATCGGCTCCGTCAACTTTGAATGCGGCACGGGACTTCTTCCGAAAATTTCTCAGCTTGAATACGGAGTATATGACCCCGAGCACAGATTCCATGGATATCTCTACTGGCACAAACCATGGGGAGAACAGGAGTTTCCTGCAATCCACGGTCCGGAATTTAAGGTCGAGCATTTTTAGATTTGAATGTATAGCCTTCCGCGGCAATCCCGCGGAAGGCTTATTTTATTTACGCAAGAATATTAAGCTTTGTAAGGTCAACTTCACACTGCATCTTTTCTCCGCGGGTAAAGCGTTCTGCCTCTTCACATACGTGAACGCCGATGGCTCTTACACCATTGGTGAATGTTCCCGCAACGTGCGGAAGACATATCACGTTCGGCAAAGTACGAAGCGGATTATCAACCGCGGTAGGCTCTCTTGTATAAACATCAAGGAAGGTGAGAAATCTGTTCTTTTTGCATTCCTCAATCAGGTCAGCTTCGTTTATAAGCGAGCCGCGGGAGGTGTTCATAAACACTGCCCCGTCTTTAATAAGGCAAAGATTATCTTTGTTTATCATATCGTCCGTTTCCGGAAGCGCCGGAGCGTGAACACTTATAACGTCACATTCGCTCATGAGCGTTTCAAGCTCCACCTTTTTTGCTCCGAGTGCCGCAATCTCCTCTGCCGACTTTATCGGATCACAGATAAATACTTCAACATCAAATGCCTTGAGAAGCTCTGCAAAATAGCTTCCGACACAACTTGCTCCGATAATTCCGATTTTTATCTTGTAAAAATCCTTTATCTTAAATGCATTCTCCCTCCACATTCCGTTTCTGACGTCGTTTGCAAGCGTGTAAGTTCCCTTACACGCCGCTATTGCTACGCCAAGCACGGTTACAGCAACACTTCTGCTATCGACAATTTTCGAATCGGTTATCGGTATTCCGCTATTAAGAAATGCCTCTGTCATAATGGGACGAAGCGAGCCCGCGCCGTAAATTACACCGCGCAAATCCGGACAGACATCAAGAATCTCCTGCGAAATTCTCGGCGATTCCCATGAAAGAATAAGCAAGTTGGTATCTTTTACAAAGTCAAGATAATATTCCTCATCTGAAAAATCCGCTCTGTCGTAAATATGCAAATCACCGAGTTTTGACAGCCTTTCGTAATCGTCTTCTCCGAAAATTCTGCTTTGCTGATACGTATTGATAAGAATTGTTGTTTTATTCATTTCTGTCCTCTTTTCATTTATTGGCGGTATAATCAAGTATACGTTTAATAAGAACGGCTACTTCTGCGCGGGTTGTGTAATCCGACGGTGCGATGCGCCCGCTTTTACCGTTAACGAGTCCCGTCGCAATTAGCGCCGACACTGCTTCTTTTGCATAATCTGCAACAGCTACAAAGTCATCGTACTCTGGTTCAGTATTCTCGCCCAATTCTACTTTGAGCTTCTCTATCGCACGATATATGATTACCATCATATCCTGACGGGTTATGGAGTTTCTCGGTGCAAATTTGTTTTCACCGATACCGTCGACAATTCCGCTATTGCGTGCTATTGCAAGCTCGGGTGCAAAGTATTCTCCTGCATTTACATCGGCAAAATTCTCGGTGTTATCACTTGCAAAACCAAATGCACGGACAAGAAGCAACGCAAAATCCGCACGGGTGATATTGGCAGCAGGCGAGAAGGTTGTTGCGCTCGTTCCACGGATTACACTGCCCTCGGCAAGTGCGTTTATCGCGTCACTTGCCCAAGCATGGTTAGTGAGGTCTGCGAAACGGATACTATCCGTTTCACCCGATACCTCGGGTGCGTTTTCGGTGTCATCCTTTTCGTTGGTATCTTCTCCGTTTCCTTCCTCATCTTCGCCGTCATCCGGTTGTGTGTTTTCAGGCTTATCAGTCGGTGAGGCACCGCCGCCACCTCCTCCGCCTCCGCCGGTAGGTGCATCTGTTCCGGAATTATCAGAAGGCGTATTAGACGGATTTTGGCCCGTTTCTACCTCTGCTCCAGGCTTTTTATCCTCTGTTTTATCAGGCTGTGAACTACCGGTGGTAGATCCGTAAACCGTAATTGTAAAGTGAACCGTACTCTCTCTTCCTTCGCTGTCGTATGCTGTTACAGCAACATGATTTTCACCTATCTGGCTTGCATCCGGTTTCCATGTTACCGTCGCCGTTTGCTCGTTGAAGCTTGCGCCGCGCGGGAGAGTTGCCGCTTTGTAGGTCATCGCAAGACCTTTCGGGCTTTGTGCATTTACCTTAACGCTTACACTGCTTCCCGCAGAGGTCGTTATCTTGTCCGATACTGCATCAAACACCGGTGATGCATTCTCAACAAACGAGCTTGGGATGACAAAGCGCTGTTCCTTATCTATGTTATAGATATATCCAGCATCGTTGTTCTTTGCATCCTTAAAGCTTCTTACGAGCGTGGTTGAACCGATGTGGAGCCTTACGGTATCCTCGTCAATCCGTTCTGCGTCTTCGATATGATACGCTGCATTCTGTGTTCCGTCATTTTCGATGTTTATCCAGCGTCCTTTAATATCGTCAATCGATACTTCTCCATCGAAATCAACATCAATCCAGTTTTCAAAATCGCCGAATGTGAGCTCCTTATCAAATCCCATGACCGTGCCGTAATATGCACCTTTCCTTTTGTCATCTTCAGTTTCGGTGTCTTCGGTTATATTGTCTCCGTCACAAACATATCGGTAAATAACCGCGCCTGCCTTGTTGTATGAGCACACACCGACAAAACCGCGGAAGGAAAATTTGCCGTCAACCGTATACATTTTGCTGTTGTCAGTTGCGTAAACGATATAATCCGTTCTCTCACCGCCTGTATGCGTAACCTTTACCGCTCTCACCATTCCGTTCTCCGGCACATCTCCTTCCACCGAAACCTCGTCGATTGACTCGATATAGCGCGTGCCCTTATACGGTTCGATAACCGACATGAACATACTGTCAAGCGGACTTCCGTCCTTTGACTCACGCTGGACAAACATGTAGTCAAGCGTTGCCGGCATCATCGCATTCTGCGGCTTTACCGGAACACGTCCACCTGCAAAGGCAACCTCGTCCGGAACAAAGTCGTTAATCTGCGTAAGACGGAGCTTTATGCCCTTGCTGTCCTTTATCGTTTTTCGGTAGTCCTTTATGTCAAACTCAACAGCGAAGCGATTGTTCTCCATAAATCTGTCGCGGCGCACCTTGTTAAGCCATGTGTATCCGCGCGGGAAATATGTGTCATAGAACCAAAGATTCTGTGTCCACGGGTCATGTTGAACCTCGTTGGTGAAGGTCATCCATTCGCCCGTCGTGAAATCTTCATACGGAACATCTATTCCGTAATAGGTGACGCCATCCGGACCTGTGTTGTGGACATATGTACCGGTATAATTCCCATTCTCATCTACCTGCTTACCTGAGAGATATCTTCCGTTCTCGTCTCTCACAGTCGTAAAATCAATATTTTCTACCGGATATGCGTCCTCCGCCTGACCGTGGAAGCTGAAGGTGTGCCTATTCCCGCCCTTGACGCGGAAAAAGTCAACCCCGTATGATATGTTGTCATCAACCTTTACCGAAACGAGCGTTCTTCTGTAAATATCCGTTTGCGAATAATACCGTGCAGCATCAACGTCTATAAGCTTAACGTATCCCGAATCGTCAAAGTGTAGCGGATCTGCATTTGAAAGGGCTCGCGCAGAATTGACATCGTCAACTACTACCGTGTTGTGTGAAATGGTCGCACTTACCCATTGATAGCGTTCCGGGTCTGTACCCGTCATTGCGGGGTATCCGAGGTCAGGTGATAGGTTAAGTCCGTATGCGTCCACACCGATATTGAGCATATCCGTATGTCCGTGTCCGTCTGTTTTTCCGAAGTACATCCAGAAATCGCGCAGATTGTTTACATCTGTAGCACTGCTTGCGGAGCTGTAATTATTACCGTCGCGCAGTATTGCAAAACCGTAGCCCGCCATCATTGCGCTCTTCTGCTCCGGATTTTTTTCAACAAGTGCTTCGACCTCATCCTGAATAATTTCCGGATCTTCATCAAATATTCCGTACTTTAATCCATTTGTGCTAAAACCGTTCCTGAGATAAATGAACTGAGCAAGATCCTTTGCAAAAACAGTGTTCTTAAGGTTTTTGAAACCATTTACGAATGTAGATAGAGAAACATTGAAATTAAGCTCTGCCGTTTCGTTGTTGTCACCGATGTTTGCATACTGGTTATTAAGCGAAACTTTATTCATATATGGCATAAACATCTTGGCAAATTTCGGATGCTCGAAAAGTGCAAGCTTTTCACTGCCTTTATATGCCGTGAGATAGTCCGCAATTCCGTTTACGGAGTTTATCCACATTCCGTTATAGTTTTCAGAGGTTTCATTTCCCATACCGTCACGGCAGACATCATTTACAATTCTTGCAAGAACATTGCCGCCCGTACCATTTGAACCGGTGCGGTACATCCACTTAATCATTTCAGTTGTTTCCGGTTCACGGTCAAGTGCGACAGCGGCAGCAGTAACCGCAGTCTGACCGAGTGCAAAGTTTCCTTCGATAAGACGTTCCTGAGCTGCTCTGTATATTTCAAGCAGAATCCCGTTTTCCCAGTTATTCCATATTTTTTCGGAGCTTGATTTTGTATTTTCAAGCCCCATCCTCTCCGCTTCGGAGCTGAGGAAGGATATTACCTGGGAATCGCGAGTCATGGGGTACAGAATATCACAGGCATTGGCAATTGTTTCTGCGTGGGTAGCGTCGGATATATGACCGACAAGCTTTCCGAGAGAGCTGTCGCCGTCCGCGCCCCAGAAAATATATCTGTCCTTGTTCTGCAATCTGAAATCAAAGCTTGGGTAAACATCGGCAAATCGGTCAAGGAGAATCGCGCCGGCTCTGCCGTACTTTTCATCTCCGGTATAAAGATACGCATTGGCAAGAGCATCTATTGCATGTACAGCATCTGTTCTTGTTATATAGTAATAGTTTGCAATATATGCATGACGCTCCTCAATGCCGTTCTGCGCATCTCCCATATAGTTATTTCCGTTTTCATCCTTCGGCAGATAGCCCCAGCTGTCGTCAACGCCCCAGCCTTCTACCGTTTCACCCGGACGAAGCCCCTCACCGCCGTTGAGGCTTGTCACTTTCAGGCTTCCGTCCTCTTTTTTCTCTCCGATTTCCGGATAAAGAACGTTTTTCAGGTATCCGTAGCCCTGGTCAGCATAGCCTGATTTTGCATATTCCTCGGCAAACAGCTCTTTATGCTTTTCATATGCTTTCTCAAGGTCAAAATATCCCTGCTTATCAACGCCAAGCTCAAAGAATTTATCAAACTCGTTTGATGGGAAAAGGCGCTTACAGTCCGGACACTGAATCTTCCACGGACGTGAGAGAGCGTTAATCGTCCAGCCGTAAGAGCCGCCGGTACCGTATTTTCCTTCAACGTCCGCACCGCAATAGCGGCAGATGTTAAACTTCAGGTCATTGTACTGTGACGCAAGACGCGAACGCGGAATTCCCTCGCCGTAAATTCCCGCATATATCTGCATATAGTTACCGATATACCTGTCACCGGAAGCAACTGCAGATTTTTTGATATCCTTTGCCCATGAATATTCTGCTATGTTTTTCTGAGCATTTTCGCGTTTTTCGTAAGTGTAATATGTCGGCTCGGATTTGCCGGTATGCAGGACTGTTGTGACAAAAGCAGAAACTTCTATGCTCTTTCTGCGGAACTCTGTCTGTGCCGTTACTTCGCATTCACCCTCAAGAAGACCTGTAATCATACCAAGCTCATCAATGCTTACAAATCCATCGGGAACACTTCCGAATGTTATGGTTTCACTCGGAACGGTTATTCTGTTTCCGCTGTTCATTACGGCAGTGAGCTTTGTTACCGCCT
The DNA here is from genome assembly GCA_017408185.1 of Oscillospiraceae bacterium. The sequence continues at coordinate 9,714 of JAFQVE010000343.1, forward strand.
TTTCGCGGACGAAAAGCGTTTCCGGAACATCCCATTCCACCTCGCGCACACCTGTATCATCGTATGCTTCAAGATTAAGCTGTCCTTCAGATTTCTTTCCTGAAATATCTGCCGAAACTGAAATAACGCCTGCACCGTCGCCTATCGCCGTTATAAGACCGTTTGCATCTGCCGTAAACACGTCATCATTCCTTGAACGGAACTTTTTGTTCGTTATCACAGCGACAGGTTCTTCACCATCGGTGCGGTATGCACACACGTCTGCCGTAACGGTTGCCGGGTCGTTTACATCCGTATAGGGAAGATACGAGGTTTCAACCTTTGCGACGTAGTATTCCGTTGCCTCATTATCTTGCGGCACAGTTGCGCCGAGAAGATATTTTTCCTCGCCGCTTACAAGTCCAAAGCTTCCGACAGAACCGAAAATCTGGTTCTTGTTCTCTCCTTCGACTCTGTCTGTTGCCGTGAATGTGAATACATAATAGCCTGGCTCGGTTATTCTTATATTTTCTACGATATTAGGTTTGGTAACCAAAACATTGAAGTCATTCGGGTCATACGGAACGGTTGCATCATAACAACTGTATGCACCGACATATGCGCTCTTGGGAGTGATGCCTGCAAGCTTTGTGAGATCTACGCCCGAAAGCTCCTCGCGCTTTGCAACATATACATCAATTTCCAAGGCGGAATCCGATGCGGCGTTCCACATTTCCATATCATACAGTCCGCGCTCGGGAACAAAAACCTCGATAGCAATAAACGCCGTATCGCGTATTCTAAGATTTTTATTTTTGTATTTTAGAATTTCCCACGCTTCACCCGTATACGATGCTCCGACCGGCGCATAAAGACCGTCTGTTATTGTGTAATCAATTTCGGAGAAAAGCTTTCCGCTTCCCTGCGTAAATCCAAGATCCTGCATATCGCCGCCGAAATCATAGAAAGTGCGCATACCGGCAGGCTTTATGAGAGAGGTGTATTGCACCGTAGCACTCTTTTCCTCGCCTTTTCTCTTGACGGTCACACTAAGTGTAACCTCACCTGCAGCAATGTCTGTTATCTTTCCGTCGGCATCTACTTTTACAATATCTTCATCCGAGCTTTTAAAGGTAACCTCATCGCCGGAAAAGTCAGTCCATACTTCACCGTTTGACATCTTTGCCTGCGGATAAAGCTTTCCGCCGGAAATCCCCGCAAGCTCAAGACTCATTATCGCCGCGCCGCTGCCGTCGCCGGAAATGAGCGTAAACGTTCCGCTCGAACCGCGAACCGCGCCTGATTCTATCTCATTTGTTCTGTTCTGGAACTTTATCGTATGCTCACCCTCGGAGATATTGAACACCGCCGTATCGCCGAGCGTTCCGTCACTCTTGACGGTTTTTGCAACACTGTTTGTGTTTTTTCCGCCAAAAAAGTTTGCGCTCGTTCCATAGCAACTATAACTTCCCACGCGGACATCATCAATATATACATCCACATATCCGCCGTTTTTTGCAACATCGTGGTTCATGGTAAGCGTATAATCTCCGGTTTTCGGAACGTTGATTTTATAAGAAACCCAACCGCCCGCATTGTTCATTGAAATGGTTCTTATACCGGCAGTTGTTGTATACTCTGCACCCCACAAGGTTCCATTAACTATGGCGCTCGCGCCGGCATACTGGAAGAAACCGTCCGTATGTGTGTACTTCACATCCGACATATGCATAGCCGAGCCTTTTTTCATATCATACTTTGCCATTATACCGCCGACGTCGTATTTTACTGTTATACCGCCATCGGAAACGTAATAGCTGCTCTTCGCAGTCGCAGTGTATCCGTCATATGAAACAGTTGCCATGATATTGCAGATTCCGGTACCTACCTCGGTAATCTCACCGGTCACGGAATCTATAGAAACGATGTTGGGATCAGAGCTTTCATACGTAACCACAGCACCTTTTGATGCAATATCTGAAATTTCCGTGCCATCAGACATAATTCCCGTAACGGTTGCCTTTTTGTCCGCAAGTCCGCCTATGCGCGCACCCATAAGCACCCTTCCGCTTCCCGAAACAAGGCTGAAGCTTCCTACCGTAGCACGGTAACCATTCGGGACATAGAACGTTATAACGTGCTTTCCGGCAATCTTTATATCAAGCTCTGCCGCTTCGGAGGTAAAGGCGTTTGCATCTTGTTCCGCTGTCTTAAACACTGTAGCCCCGCGCCGTATCTTGTTAAAGAAGGAGCTTTCGTTTGCATCGTAGCAGTCATATCCGCCGACGAGCGTCCCGCCCGTGGGAGAGTATGTTGATGCGCTGTATTCTCCCTCTGCGTGGTAGATGTGTATAATGCCGACATCTTTGTTTCTGTAGCTGTAATCCACCAGCATTTTATATTTTCCCGCAACAGGAACGTTTATTTCAAACGCCACATAGCGCCCCTGACGGAGTCCAAGCGTGCCCGGTAGGTAATAAACAAAGTTCTGGTCAGGTGTTACCGAGCTTGCGCTTACAAGGTCATAAAAGCCTGCCGTTGTGTCATAATCAATAACATCAAGCAGCGGCCCGGTTGCCGTTCCTGCTTTGATTGCGTTGCCTGAATTATAGTTAATCCCAAGGCGC
>JAFQVE010000344.1 GCA_017408185.1 Oscillospiraceae bacterium
CAACTGTCTGTCCTTCTGAAGGTGTGTAAACAATGCTGTTTTCAAGCGAAAGATCTTCGGTATATGCTTTCAACGTTCCGGTATATGCCGGAAGAGCGTCTTCTGCTTCGGCATCATCAACAAAGCTAAGAACCTCACCGTCGTTAAGATAGCTGTAAACTATTTCTTCGCTTTCATTCACTTCTTCAAGCGATACAACGCCCATAAAACCACGGAAGTTAAACTTATTATCTACCACATAATCAACTTCGTTGTTATTTGAATAGATGATATAATCAATTCTTCCGTTTTCAAGAGTTACTTTTACCGCGCTGTAAGCATCGTTTTGTCCCGGCTTCTGACCTTCTTTACGTGTCATTGTTACCTTTTCGATGCTTTCGATATACTTATCGCCCTCTATGTACGGCTCATAAACCGTAGTGAACGTAGTGTCAAGATTTGCGCCTTTATTTCTTACAAGCAGGTATTCAAGCTCGCCGATATTTTTGTTTTTGACTGTAGCCGGAGCTTCACCTGTTGCGAAAGTAACTTCGCTTAACGGTGCGTCATTTACCATCGTAAGACGAAGCCTGATATCACGCTTATCAGAAAGCACTTTATTCCAGTCCTTAACTTTGTATTCAACAGCGAAATTGTTATCTATTGAATTATAAGTGCGGACATTCTTAAGCCATGTGTAACCGCGGGGATAGAATGTTTCATATGCTTCCGAACCTACGTGATTCGGGTCAGTGCCGTAAACTACATCTGCACCTGCGTACGTTCCCACAAGCTCGCCCTTTTCATTTTCATATGTCGGCTGCTCATATAAATCCGAAAGTCCGGATATCGCCGATATTTCATCAGACTGACTGTGGAAGCTGTAAAGATGGTCATTTCCGCCCTTGATATGGAAGAAATCAACACCATAAGATATTTCATCATTAACCTCAACCATAACAACCGAGCGGCGATATTCATCGCACTGAGAATAAATATCAGAAGCAACATCCATAAGCTTCACTCTGCCGGCATCGTCAAAGTGCTGTGCCTTACCGGTAAAGCCAACACTCGGTTGTTCCTTTTCATCAACAACAACGGTGTTATGAGAAATGGTTGTCTGAACCCACTGCAGACGGTTAGGATCCGTGCCCGTAGCCTTCGGATATCCGAGGTCAGGAGCTATGTTAAGGCCGAACACGGACATATACAGATTCAATGTATCGCGATGACCATGGCCGTTGGTCATTCCGAAGTACAAAGCAAAGTCACGCTGAGTGTTCGTTTCGGTTGCGGCGTTTGCAGATTCATTCATCGCACCTGCACGAAGCGCAGCAAAACCGAATCCGGAAAGAAGGTCGCTTTCAAGCGAGAAACCACCGTCTTCATCGACTATCTTTTTTATATCCTCTTTGATTTTTTCCGGCTCCGCATCATAAATAGAGGTGTGCAAACCGTCTACGCTGTTGCCGTTTTCCTTATATATAACACGCGCAAGCATGCGGTTTCCGGTGTACTTAAAGCCTGCAACACAGTCATCAAGTACAACATTTGTGGTGGCAGTTGCCGTTCCATCGGAATCGCCCATCTGTGGAGAATAATATCCGCCAAGGGTGAGTCTCGGAATAGCGGTGAACATCTTCACAAACTTCGGGTTATCAAGAAGGTTGTATCTCTTATACTGTTCTTTTCCCGGTTGGCTTGTATATTTGTAAAGCTTTTCCGACACATCAAGCAGATATTGCACCCAGAATTTATTGTACTGCGTTGAATTTTCATTGCCGTTACCGTCGCGGTCAACTGCCGTAAGTAAATGATTGATTGCAAATGCACCTGTATTGTTCGGTTCAGGATTGCCAACAGTTGCGCTGTTGTACACCTTACCTGTACCGTAACGCATAGCCCAGTCTATCATCTCACCTGTTTCCGGTTCTCTATCGAGCACAATGGCTGCCGTTACAACAGCCGAATGATGCAGTCCGAAGTTTCCGATTACTCTTCCGTGTTTAACTCCATTGAATATTTCGAGAAGAATGTTATCTTCAACATTTTTACGAAGCGCTCCCGGGCTGTCCTTGAGATTTACGGGAATAAGATTGCCGTTTTCATCACGCTTCCACGAGCCATCCCCGTTCATTTCATATTGAGGAGCTGATTTTGAAAGATACTCGACTACATACGGATCGTTATATATCGGCAAAAATGCATCGTAAGACTCTGCAAGCTCGACTGCAAGATATGTGGCGTCAACCGGATCGCACACTGTTCCGAGGTAGGAGTCAGTTCTGAATGTTCTCCATTTTGCCCACTCGAAATAGGGATAAAGGTCTGCCCATTTATCAAGAAGAATTGCGCCTGCTCTTCCGTACTTTGCATCACCCGTATAAAGGAATGCCTCACGCAGGCTTTTGAGCGCACTTTTCATAACTGCGCTGTTAGTTCCTTTTGCCTGCCAGATGCCTTCAAAAGCAAAGTTAGCTGCATATGTGTACAGAACGGGTCCGGTTCTGCTTCCGTCCTTATACCATGCGTATCCGCCTTTATCGATATATCGAGGATCATATCCCGGCACACCTTTTTCAGCCGCTGTTTCTTTTGAGATATACGGCTGACGGTAACCGAATCCGTCATCGACTGCCCATCCGCGAACACCAAGCTTTTCGTCCATTTCTTCATAAAGGTCATTATTCAGATATCCACCCTCTACGCCGTAACCGTAGAATGCATACCATTCTGCATTTCTCGGATCATTTTCATTCCACGCAATACTACCTGGTTCGGGAGCCGAATCGATCGGGCGTGCACAGGTGCATTCGCCGCCTGCCTTGACGCTCTCACAGACAAACATTTCGTGATGCTTCTGAAGAGCGAGCTCATAGCTCCAAAGCTTTTTGCTTTCCGTCATACCAAGCTCAAAGAACTTGCCAAAATCGTTTGACGGGAAAAGACGTTTACACTCCGGACACTGAATCTTCCACTCACGCGAAAGTGCCTCTGATGAAAATCCGTATTTACTGTACTTGAGCGTAAGGTCTTCTCCGCAATAGCGACAAAAGTTGTTGAGAGGGTCATAGCGTTGTCCCGGGTAATAGAAACGAGGAAGTCCTTCCGGAGCTGCCATATTGTAAATTCTGTCAAGGTTCGTAACGTAAGTATCAGCTTTTGCTATAGCCTTATCTCGCGTTGACTTTGCCCACGAATACTTCTTCGCGTTCGCTTTTGCATTCTCACGGTCAGCTACCGTGAATATCTGCGGATTTATGCTTGCATCCCAAACGACATTGATTTCAACCGGAGAAACGGATACCTCTCCGATGTTTTTCCATTCAGGATTTATCACAGGGGTGATAACAGCTTTACCGAGTGCTGTTCCGTAAACCGAGCCGTTGTCGGATACATCAACTATTTCGCTCATTGCCTCATCCGCAAAGCTCCATGTGATATATTCATACGGAATTTTAACAGTTTTACCGCTGTTCATGATAACGGACAGCTCTATATTAGTTCTTCCGTAAACGTATATCGTATCTTCATATGAAGCGTTCACTCCGCAGGACAAATCAACGCCTGAATCATCCTCAACCGTTACGGAAAAAGTTGCACTGAAACGCGTTCCTCCGTATGTGATAATGGCGGTTATATCAGCCTTGCCGTCGCTTACGCCGGATATCTCTCCTGTTTCCGAAACGGTTGCAACCGTTTCATCGCTTGATGACCATGTTATCTTCTGTATATTTTCCGGTTCATAAGCAATTTCTCCGCCGCTCTTATCGTAGAACTTTACAGCGGGGGTTATCGCTTCTCCGCCAAGCGTTATAACAGAAGTTTCCGCTGTAAGCTTTGCTTCCTTTACATTATCTCCGGACACCGACGTTTCAACCACGTTAACCGTTACGATATCGCTTTCAAATGTCTTTCCGCGGGCAGAAATCACAGCTTTTACTTCTGCACTGCCGACATTCTCCGCAGTAAGTGCCGTTCCGTCAACCGAGAGCGAGACTGCGTTATCCGGGTTTGAAACAAGCTCAAAGCTTTTTACAACTCCGCCGGAAACAACCTTGCGGTCCACCTGCTCAAGCCTTACATCAACGGCAACATCCTCTCCGATTTCGTACCTATCTTTCGGATAAATGTATGCGGCTTTAAGTGCGGCATCATCACTTACGGTTATTACATTCTCAAATGTATATACACTTCCACCGAAAATAATATAGCTTTTTACAGTTGCCGTGCCTTCAGAAAGGGCTGTAAACTCATCGCCGGCAGCCGACTGTAAAAGCACAGCCTCTCCATCCTCCAAAAGCATATGGTAAACATAAGCATCAGA
>JAFQVE010000345.1 GCA_017408185.1 Oscillospiraceae bacterium
AACGAGGACCCATGGGGTGATAAGATAACCTGGAACAAGGATAAAGACGGAAATGACCTTGGTGCAGATCTTGGAACATACAAAGACCCGCAAACCGGAGAGGTTCTCTGGAAAGGCGGCGATATGTGGGGCGTTGATGACGGCTGGGGATATCTCCCAGGCAGAAAATACGCCGATGACGGAAACCTTGAGGAGCGTCACGGATATATTGCATGCTATTTGTACAGGTTCTGGATGACGATATATGGTTATGTTGAGGATATCAGTGATGCATATGTATATACAAGTGATCCGAAGTATGGCAGAGCAGGTATCATTCTTCTTGATCGAATCGCTGATGTATGGCCGCACTTTAGCTCCTACTATTTCAAGGACTTGTTCCTCAACACATCCGGTGGTAACGGCTCAGGTGCTGCAACGGGAAGAATAAATGACCACAATCTTGCAAGAAGGTTCGGCTTAGCTGCAGATTCCTTCTTCCCGATGATAAATGACCCCGAGGTTATGAAGAGACTTTCCGCTGATGCGGCGGAAAGGGGACTTGACAATCCCAAAACAAGCTCTGACCTTATATGGCGTAACATAGCAGACGGTATTCTTATAGCAAATGCCGATATGTGTATGGACGGAAGAATCAACGGTAATTTCGGACAGCCACAGGCAGTTGCTGCAATTGCGGCAGTAGCACTTAACGAACAGCCCAAAACAGATGAAATTATTGAGTGGCTCTACCGTCCGACGGAGCCTGTGTCGGGTAATGATCCGGTTACAGGCGGAGACTTTGAGCGAAAGATTATAAACCAGGTTGACCGCGACGGTATGGGAAATGAAACAGCTCCGCGGTATAACATCTCATGGGTAGCAACGCTTGCTGTCTTTGCGGAACAGCTTGGCAACTACCGGGGTGATATGGATTACAACCCCTATGAAAACGCGAAATTTGTAAAGATGTTTGAGCCGGCCGCAAGTATTATGCTCACATATTCGAAGCATCCTAACGTTGGTGATTCGGGAGACCCTGCTTCCGTAGGACTCATCGGCTCCATATATACATGGTATAATGCGTTTACAAAGATAGATAATGAGTACTATAAGAAAAAGATTGCGCAGTATATCTGGTACGTCACTGACGGGAAGCTCTCGCAGTTTGGAAATGATATCCTTTCCGAAAATCCTGAAGAGGCAGAAGAAGAGCTTCTTAAGTATATCGACAAGGATGCCGAAATTGGAAGCCAGATGCTTACGGGGTATGGATTTGCGGCACTTCGCGACGGTAAGAATTATAAATCAGCAAACTCACAGACAGCAATCAATAACAACAGAGATTTCTGGATGTGGTTTGGAAGACTTGGCTCTCACGGACATGCAGATGCGCTTAATATCGGCATTGATGCATTCGGTCTTGACGTTGCCCCTGACCTCGGATACCCTGAAGATACAAACATCCTGCCCAGCAGACAACAGTGGGTTTATACAACGCTTTCCCATAATACTGTTGTAGTTGATGAAAAGGAACAAGATACTTGGTCTACAATTCACGGCTTCCCGATGCACTTTGACGACAGCGGAAAAGTGAAGCTTATGGATGCTGATATGAAAGAAGCGTATAAGCAGACAGATAATTACCGCAGAACAATTGTTATGATTGAGGCAAATGATGATGTTTCTTACGGTATTGACTTCTTCCGTATAACGGGGGGGAAGCATCATCTCTACAGCTTCCACTCTCAGGCAGAAAATGCATATCCTGTAAGCGGTCTTGATGATCTTACTGCTGATCCTGTTGTTCAGGATGAAAAGGGAAACGATATCATTGGAACCTATGCAGGTCCTGATATAGCCTATGGACCTGATCCGGACACTAAGAATCTGTGGTTCTATGATACACGTTATCCGAGAGGCTATACATGGCTTAAAAATGTACGCCGTGATAATGAACCGCAGGCGCAGTTTACGGTAGAGTTTGACGTTCAGGATTATCGCAAGGTACTCAAGGACGGCAAGGGAATTAAGCTTCGCATGACTCAGCTTAACAATTTTACGCCCACAGAGGTTGCAATAGCCGGCGGATATATGTCACAGAAGACCACTACGACAATGATGCCAAAAACGCTTGATTATGTTTTGGTTGAGCGTGACGGTAAAGGAGAGGAGCTTGACTCACTCTTTACAACGGTATATCAGCCGTATCGAAACACGCCGTATATCGAATCAATTGAAGGTGTTGATATAAGCATCAAGCGTGGGGATGAAGTCGACGGCGATATGGCTCGTGCCGTAAAGGTAAAGCATACTGAAGCTAACGGCGGAAACACCGACTATATCGTATACGCAACTAATAAGGATGTAGTTTACACAGTAACTGACGGTGATTTCAGCTTTGACTTTTCAGGTTTTGTGGGAGTGTACACACTTAATGCAAACGGTGCTGTGATTTACCGCTATGTAAATGACGGCACAATAATCGGCGGAGAAACCGGAAAAGTAAGTGAATACACCGGCACTGTTGTTGACTTCCAAAAGGAAAATGCGTTTGAAAACTATATCGATGTCGAAATTGATTGCACAGATTTAGCTGACCTTACGGAAAAGTACATCTATGTAAACAATGACGGTGTTGAAAACGGAGTGTATCGCATAGTATCGGCAACAGATAAGGCAGATGGTCTGAAGAGCGGTTGCGTACGCCTTGATCTTGGTACCGTAACCCTTATCCGCGGTCACATTGATGACAAAGACCCCGGCAAGGGATATGAATACAATATAAAGAAAGACCAGACCTTCTCTATACCCACCTCCTTTGTCGATGACAGTGTTCCGGAGTTTGATGCGGTGAGTGACAACTTAAGTGCCTCGGCAGGAAGCTCAATAAGCGTAACAATTCATGCCAAGACACCTGTCGTTGGAGAAAATGCACCGACAATTACCTATATTGGTGCAACGCTCCCGCGCGGCGCGTCAATTAACTCTGAAACCGGTGTGTTCACGTGGAAGCCGGACAGCTCGCAGGTAGGCGAAAATCATGTGGCAATAACCGCTCGTGACAGCGACGGACGCGAAAGTACGATTCACTTCAATGTAACCGTTTATGGCTCGACGACGGGAGGAAAGAATGAGACAACCGAAACCCCGTCAATGGATAATACTGATACCTCCGGTGGCGGCGGAGGTGGAGGAGGCGGTGGCGGCGGTGCCGCACCGACCGAGCCGGGCGCAGAAAAGGACGACGAAAGCCTTCTCCTCGAGGAGAAGGTGCCGAACGAAGGTGAGGCGGATGAGGTGGAACACACTTCACCCGACGCGTCGGGTGAAACGGAGAAGCTCCGCTTCACCGACCTCGATAACCACTCCTGGGCAGCAGATGCAATTAATGAGCTTGCAGGAGATGGTATAATAAAGGGAACAAGCGAAAAACAATTCTCACCGTCAAGCAACATCACCCGTGCAGACTTTGCGTTGCTTCTTGTCCGTGCGTTCAAGTTGGAGAGTGATAATGCGGAAAACTTCGCAGATGTATCTGCAAGTGACTATTTTGCGCCCGAACTTGCAATCGCAAGAAATACAGGTCTTGTTGGCGGTATAGGTGATAATAAGTTTGCACCACGAAATTCTATCACCCGTCAGGATATGATGGTTATAGTTTACCGCGCGTTAAATAGCCTTCCCCTTGAGGGGAAGGTGGCGCCACAGGCGACGGATGAGGTGTTATCGCAATACTCTGACTTTGACACCGTAGCTCCTTACGCGAAGGAAGCAGTTACTGCCCTCATCGGCACAGGTCTTGTAAACGGAAAGAGCGGAAGGATTGCACCGAATGATTATACCACTCGCGCAGAAGTAGCAGTGCTTATCAAACGCATATTGGATTATATAAAATAATCAGAATATTAAGGGTGGAAGTTTATACTTCCACCCGAAAGCAAAAAAAGGCATCTTTGTGAAAAGCTGATATACAGTACCAGTGAAAGATGAAAGGTGAAAGTATGCAAGATTATATAAAGATATTTGAAGGACTGTTTGATAGTGAATACTTTACAGA
>JAFQVE010000346.1 GCA_017408185.1 Oscillospiraceae bacterium
AGCGATAGCTGCAGCACCTGCACCGGAAACAACAGCCTTAAGGTCACCAATGTTCTTCTTTGTGAGACGGCAAGCACCGATCATAGCTGCAGCGGAAACAACAGCTGTACCGTGCTGGTCATCGTGGAATATCGGAATATCGCAAACTTCTTTAAGCTTACGCTCAATCTCGAAGCAGCGCGGAGCTGCAATATCCTCGAGGTTGATGCCGCCGAAGGAACCTGCAAGAAGCTGGATCGTCTTTACGATTTCATCTACATCCTTGGAACGGACGCAAAGCGGGAAAGCATCAACACCGCCAAATGCCTTGAAGAGAACGCATTTTCCTTCCATAACCGGCATACCTGCCTCAGGACCGATGTCACCGAGACCGAGAACAGCCGTACCGTCAGTTACGACAGCAACGAGGTTGCCGCGGCGTGTGTACTTATAAGAAAGATCAACATCCTCGCTGATCTTGAGGCACGGTTCTGCAACACCCGGGGTGTAAGCAACGGAAAGGTCATCCTTTGTTGCAACGGGGCAACGGCAAGTAACCTCAATCTTGCCCTGCCACTTTTCGTGGTCGATAAGAGCCTGCTGTTTGTAATCCATAATTTTAAACTCCCTTTCAAAAAATTAAGCCGAGGGGGTATGAACACCTTGAGGGGTTCATATCCCCTCGGCTTACGTTGCGATAAAAACGCAAATTTTTCTATATAACATTGTATCACTTTTTCTGCACATTTGCAATGCTTCTTTTTGTATATTCGCGCAGTTCTTTGACAAAAAAATAACAAATTGACGTTCTTCTTCCAAGTCTTCACTTAAAATCGTGCGCGAAGCTCGCATACCTTGCCGAGAATTTCTATCTTTACATCGTTCAAAGCCGCCTCGGAATAGAACATCGGCTCGTAGTCCGGATTTATCGAGACAAGGCTTATTCCGTTACCGTTGCGGTAAAACTTTTTACACGTTGCCTCATCTTCTCCGACACGGACAATCGCTATTTCTCCGTTTTCAACGCTGCTCTGCCGACGGACAATTACGGTGTCTCCCTCATACATTCTCGGCTCCATGCTTCTCCCCTTTATGCAAAGAGCAAAAAATTCTCCCCCGCGTGCCCGCTCTGCCGAAAGCTCCTCATATCCGATAATGTCCTCAATAGCATCTATCGGTTTTCCTGCAGCAACGTTTCCCAGCACGTTTACTTTGATCATATCATCCTCTGAACCGCAAAGGCGCGATACACTTACCTCTAAAATCTCAGCAAGCTTCAAGAGCGTTGTATGCTCCGGTCTGTTTTTCCCGCATTCCCACATCGCGACGGTCGACTGACCAACTCCGAGCCGCTCACCCAACGCCTTTTGCGAGATGCCTCTCTCTTTCCGGAACTTTTTTATGTTCTGCGATATCATAGAAATCACTCCAAGCTACTTTTTCACGATTACATTATATCATTTATAATGTTGAATTGCAATATGTCGAAAAAAATTTTTCTCAGAATAAGCATTTTGCAGTTGACATAAATTCACAAGAGTGTTAATATATCATTATAAATGATATCGCATCTCACACGGTATCCATTTATCCGGAGCAAGGTATTTCTGCCCCTCTTCCACCGGGAATGCCGCACCGGAAACAAAATTTATAGGAGGATAAAAACATTGAACGTGTATCCGGGATACTTCCCCGAAAGGGCGCCGGATAAGAAAATTCTGTCTGCGTTTTTCTGCCCTGTCTGCGGTGCGCAGCTTGACGGAGGAGATACGCTTGCAGAGGACAAGGACGGGGATACGGTAGGCTGCGTTTACTGTATCCGGTATTACGAAATATGGGAGAAAACAATTGATGAATGACACTTACGAACTTGACACAATGATTGATAATATTCTGGCGCTTAATCAGAAAGAAACACCTGCAGCACCAAAAAAACGACGCGGAAGATGCAAAAAAGCACCCTCTCCGGTCTGGGCACTCGACTTTCACAACCCCGCCGGCAATCGCACCTTTGCACTTATATCTATGTGCATCAAGGATAACTTTGAACAAAGCATTGATGAGCTTGCCCTTCAAATTGCAGCGCTCAAGTCGGTTTCACCCGCAATTGCACTGAAGGTTCTTTTACAGCTTAAAAAACGCGGCGAGCTTGGATATTATGATAACAAAACATTGCGCTTTGTGCAGTGGAAAGGAACGGAGGCATATGATGAACTGGAAAATGCGCGCAATTGAAGACCTGCGCCACTATAAATTTATGAAGCTCGGCATAATCAATTCAAAAGAACGTCTTGCAAATATAGATTCTGCAATAAAGCCCTTGCTCCATATGAGCAAAAAGCACAGAACACAAAAAAATCAGGAGTTTATTGATGCCGCCAAAGAGGCTGACAGGCTTCGGCAGAATATCTCGTCGGCAGAAAGCGTAACCACGCTTGTCGAACGTGCGCTTGAGTCCCTTACCGAGCTTGAACGGGATACTCTTGACAAATTCTATATAGACAACAATCACAAACCGATAACGGTTATTTCAGATGAGTTGGGCTGTTCTGAGCGGTCTCTTTACCGCATACGCCATGAGGCTCTTGAAAAATTCACGCTTGCCATGTACGGAACAGCTGCTTCATGAAAGCTGATACTCGTTACGAACAAAACTGCCTGCCTTTCATTATTATATAACAAAAATCCTCGCAACAGAAGTAATTTCCGTTGCGGGGATTTTTGTTTCGATACTGTACGCTTCTGCATACTCTTCGTGTTCCACACTATCCCTTTGCAGGAAGCCACCGTTTCCGGTGTATTCTGTTTTCCTCATACCGACCTCCCTCATCATTTACTTAAGACTTATGATTGTTCGGTCCTTCCCGAAACAATCAAGCAATTTATTCCGAAGGCGTAAATATTGTTTCCGGGATAACCAAAAGCCTTTATTCTTGCCCGATTATGACAAAATCAGATTGAGAACATAGCGTGCAGGTGATAAAATATTTTTAAAGAACTTCAGATTGGAGAGGTATGTTTGAATAAAACTTTTTATGTTTTGGATTATTTATCACAAAAAAATGATGATGAAGCAATTACAGATTGTCTTAAAGAACGAGCCACTTTCCCTGGTCCGGCAACTATCATTTTTTCAGGAAAAGATTACTGTATCTCTCATGCGGTTTTGATTCCTTCAGAAACAACCATTCTTGTCGACGGTTGCACAATTAGTCAAGCGAATTTTACATTTGATAATGTTTTCCGTGGCGACAACCTTGTTCTTTCCGGAAACGATCCGTATGGACTTCCTCTTGAAGTAAAGTCAATTAAGAATATAAAAATCCTCGGAAAAAATGGTGCGAAAATACACGGACCGAAAAAGAACCCGCTTTTTTTTAACTATATGACAAAAAAGGAAGAGGAGCCGCTCGGTGATTTCTGGGGCTGGCGCACACTTACAATTTCACTTTCAAAATGCGACGGTTTTGAGGTAGGCGGATTATCTTTTGAAAACGCACGTTGTTGGACAATGTCTTTTGATATTTGCACAAACGGATATATTCACGATATCTGTTTTGATACAGATGTAAAAAACGGTGACGGTATTGACTTCCGCTCGGGTTGCCACAACTGCTTAGTTGAAAACATAAGCGGATACACAGGGGATGATACGGTAGCCTGCTCTGCGCTTTCAAAAGGAAGAATTGAACTTCCTATGCCTAGCAGTATTTATCCGGGTGAATATTATCTTTACCCTATGGAGCCGACAAGATATCTTTCCGAGCGAAGTGAAAGTGAAAAAGATATCTCCAATATAACAATAAGAAATGTCAACACCGGTGGTAAACACCATGGGGTAATTTGTCTGGCTGCAAGAGGATGCAAAGTATATAACATCAAGATAGAAAATATAAGAGAAAATCCGATGAATATCGAAAGCCCTCATAGAGAAGCAACCGTAAAAATATACACAAGTTACGGAGGCGGATATAAAAAAGGAGACATTCACGATATATATGTAAAAAATGTTACATCCACTTACTCCGATAGTGCAGTTTACTGCAACGCCGAGGTTGAAAATATCACTTTAGAGGGAATTTCAGGTTCTGGAAAAAATGTAATTAATCTGGATTTCCCCGAAGACATAAAAATCATATGAAAAGGAGCTTACCTATGAACTATCCAAACGGGCTTTTATTCCCCAATGAATTACAGAAGAAGATAAAGGAACAGTTTTGTTTTGTCGATGTCGATCCTGACTACGGCGAAAGACTTTTCTTCGACAACTCCGGTGGCTCTCTTCGCCTGAAAAAATGCGTTGAGGCAAAGGCATATTATGAACAGTTTCCTGACTGCCCCGAACGCATTCACGAGCGCTCTGTCGGTCTTCGGAAATTAGTAGATGATGAAACGCGTGAGATTCTTGAAATTGTGTTCGGTGCAAAAAGCGGTGCTCTCATAACTGAGCTTACAGCTTCGCAGACGATGTTTCATATGGTTGGGCTTATTGTAGAAAACATTCCGGGAACAAATGCCGTTGTTTCAGCCATTGAGCATCCGTCAGCATTTGATGCTATTGAGTTTTACTGCAAAAAGGCAGGTAAGGAGATGCGTGTTGTTCCGGCAAACAAGAAGACCGGTGGCATCGATCCGGATGAGGTTGTGAGATATGTTGATGAAAACACCTGCCTTTTGAGTATTATGTCTGCATCAAACATCTCCGGAAATATAATGAACATCGGGGAGATTGTCAATAGAGCGAGGGCAATAAAGCCTGAGCTTTATATCATAAGCGATGCTGTTCAGCATGCACCACATTGCATTATGAATGTCGAAAAGCTTAAAATTGACGGAATAAACTTTGCACCGTATAAATTCTTTGGAGTACGCGGTTGCGGATTTGCTTATGTTTCTGACAGAGTAGCGGCACTTCCACATCACAAGCTCATTGCAAAAGATCAAAAAGTTTTTGAGCTCGGCACTTGTACACCCGGAAACTTTGCCGCGATGCGCGAAATTATAGATTATGTCTGTGAGATCGGACGCTATTTTATAGATGATGCTTCAAGAAAAGAGCTGTACAATAAAGGTATGGAAGCGATTCATCTTCATGAGCGCGCGCTTTTGTACCACATGCTTGAAGGAACAAACGATATCCCAGGGCTTCGTCATATCGATGGTGTTACCGTTTATGTTGATACAAAGGACATAACAAGCCGCGACCTTATCGCCGCAATAGGAATCGACGGTATGAATTTCACCGAAACAGTTGCGGAATATCAGCGGCACGGAGTGACGGTTTATGAGCGAGTTAACACAAGTATCTATTCAAAAAGAATCGTCGAAGCACTCGGACTTTCCGGTGCAATAAGAGTTTCCCCTCTCCACTGTCACGATACGGATGATATTGATAAATTTTTAAAGATAACAGCAGATATTGCAAAATCAAACAAGGAGTGAAATTGCAAATGAATAACAAATTTGATTTGGAAAATTCCATTCAAATAAACGACGGACTTACGCAAACAAGCGCTGACGGTATAAATATGGCATTCGACTCCAAGTACGGAATAATGTTCTGCCTTTATATGCCGGGACATCACGGAAGCTACGGAGAATCGAGAGGAAGAATTGCACTCACGTATTTCCCGGCGTCACAACCTACAAACACAAAAACAATCGAAATTTCTGCGGGCAACGAAGAGTATGTCCCGAACCTCATAAGCCTCGGTGACGGCAAAATTCGTGCATTGTATGCAAAAAACAGCCGTTCGAAAGGTGACCACTATATTCATTATAAGGATTTTGATTTCATCACCAAAACTCTCAGTGAAGAAAGCATTGTTATGGTGAAGCAGGATGACGGAAACCTCGTTCCGCTCACCTCGTCTGTTCAGTTCGCATACCTTGATAAGCACAATTGCCACGAACACGTGTATGTGCATACAGAGCAAATTGCTATAGGTGGCCACACCGTTTTTGACGGCGGAGACGGCTATCTCTACGGAGCTGTCTCAAGTTATCTCTCCGAGGTTATTCTCTACCGTTCTGCAGATAACCTTGCGACGCTTGAATTCTTCGCTGTTTATCCGAGGCCCGCGCAATATGAGTTTGACTACAAGATTTTAAATGGAAAGCTTCACGCCGTTTACCGAACAAACAAGGATATTGATTCAATAGCCTATGTTTGCTCCGACGATTTCGGCAAATCCTGGACAGATCCGGTATATTTCAAGGAGAGCATACAGTGCAGACCGAGAATGATTGTTTACGATAATCATATTCTTATGGCATACAATTATTTCAACAGTGATACTGGCAACCGCCCTGAGATTCAGCAAGGAAGAACGTCTGTAAAAATATGCTACGGCGAAGAAGCTGACCCGAATGATAATATTGTCGTTGCAGATCTTTACAGCAAATACGGGATTGTAAATATATGTCTTTCTGATGTTCTGGGCGATATATACTTCGGATACAGCTCAAGTGTTCTTGCACTTGAATATCAGAACGGAAATCCGAAGGTGCGCGGTAAGGATTCCGCCAGATACGTAAAACTCGGAGATTTAAGGCCTCAGGCATAAATAAAAATAGGAGAATGAAGATATGAGTAACCTTAAAATAGGATGGGCTGAAACCGATATAACCCCAGATAAGAAGGTTTCTCTATTCGGTCAGTTTGCAGAAAGAATTTCCGAATATATTGAGAAACCTCTTACTGCTACAGCTCTCGCCATTGATTCCGGTGAGAACAGTGTTATTTTTTGTTCTTGCGATCTGGAAGGAGTTGCGTGGAATTTACTCTTAGCCGTGCGAGAGAGATTAATTGCAGAAAACGTCGAGTTTAATCCTCAAAACATAATTTTAAATGCCATTCACACACATACCGGATATGGTTACGGTGGTACCCAGCGCTCACAGCTTAACAAAAAAGGCGTTATAGACAACTATAAAGAAATAATTGGAGATTACCTCTCTCCCGGACAAATATACATAGAAAAGGTCGCAGTTTCGGATAACAAGGATGTGGCAACCAATGAGGAAAATTTCGCCCTTTTGGTCGATAAAATCTCCTTCGTGGTAAAAGAGGCATGGGCGAATCGTTCTCTTGGTTATCTTTCTAACGCCTTTGGGCGTGTACCTGTAGGAATGTGCAGAAGAGCTGTATATTCCGATAACACGGCACAAATGTGGGGAGATACAAACACAGCAGTATTTACCGAACTCGAAAGCGGAAACGATTCCGGCATGGAGCTTTTGTATGTTTTCGATGAAAACAAGCAACTTACAGGTATAATTTCAAATATTGCCTGTCCTGCTCAGTGCGTTCAGCACCGACATTTTATTTCTCCGGATTTTTGGGGCGAGGTTAAATTGCGTCTTCGCAATCATTTTGGTGAGCATTTATATCTGTTGCCTCAATGTTCTGCTGCAGGCGATCAGTGTCCGGTTGATCTTATCCGTTGGGTAGAACCCGAAAGTGACATCAACGATCCAAACTGTGTGCGCCATAATCCCCCAAAACGCAAGGCTGACCCGCCTATGTTTGATCTTTCTGGTATGAAATTAACAGGAAGACGCATCGCAAATGAAATCATTCAGGTGTTGGAAGATGGACTCAACCTCGCTCAGACCGATGTTCCCTTTGAACACAGGATTATAAATATGCCTCTTCCGCTCCGCCGTGCAACACTTTCGGATAAGTTGGCAGCCGAAAAAGCAATCCGCGAATATTTCCGTACAAAAAAAGACAATATCGACTACATAGACATTGCTAAACTGCAAATTCATTTTGGAATTCTTCAAAGATTCGAGTTGCAAGATTCTGTGGATTGTCTCGAAACGGAAATTCATATTATCAGGATAGGAAATATAGCTTTTGCCACAAATCCCTTTGAGCTTTTTCTGGATTACGGCAATCTAATAAAGGCAAGGGCTTGCTGTGAGCAAACATTTATCGTCCAGCTTGCCAACGGTACCGAAGGATATCTGCCAACCCGAAAAGCAGAAATTCACGGTCATTATAGCGCCTTTATTTCAAGCGGTCAGGTTGGTCATGAAGGTGGAGATTTGCTTGTACGACAAACTTTAACGAACCTAAATGAAATGTTTGTTAAATAGTCATTAAAAAACAACGGAACTTTGTCCGTCAGAATATATAAAAAACAGAAAAACTCAAAACAACTAAGGACGTGAATATTATGTATATAGCAATGGATATGGGAACCTCTAACACAAGATTGTGGTTGTGCAGAGGCGATAAAGTTATTTCCGCCAAAAAGGGCGCTTTCGGCGCAGGTAGCACCAAAAGTCACAGCAGAGAATATCTATTTAACAGTCTCAGATCACTTATTGATGAGTTGCTTTCAGAAAGTAGCGTTTCTGCTTCTGAATTAAAGTGTATAATGGTTTCGGGAATGGCGGGAAGCGAAATCGGACTTTGCGATATTTCGCATATACCTTTGCCTGCTGATATTTATACCCTTGCTGACAATGTAACATCAAAAGCTTTCCCGGAGATTACGGAGATTCCCTTTGTTTTTGTTCCTGGGCTCAAAAAGATGGATGGAGAAAATCTCGCAGATATAATGCGCGGCGAAGAAACCGAGGTTGCGGGAATTCTTAACCTGATGAACTTGCAAGAAGATTGTCTTCTCGTTCTTCCCGGCACACATAATAAGATTATAAGCGTCTCAAAATCCGGTGAAATTACGGATTTTCACACAACCTTTAGCGGAGAGCTGATAAATGGAATTATAAACAATTCTGTTTTGACCGGAGACGTTTCACATGAGTTTGAAATAAACCAAGCCGCCATTTTTGCCGGAAGTGAGTATGCAAAGAAATATGGCACCAACGCTGCTCTTTTCCACATCAGAGTGATGATGAAAAATGGAAAAGATACTGATTATCTCTCATCCTTTCTGTATGGTGCAGTAATTGGGAAGGACACTCTGCTTATTCATCGCCTGGCGGGAAGTAAGAGAATATACATCGGTGGCAGAAAGAATCTGCGTCGGGCACATGCGTTTCTACTCGGCGAAGAAAATGTTACTGAGTTTCACGAAGACATAGCGAACAGTGCGGTGCTTTCCGGACTTATTCAGATATATAAGCTCATCTCCGCCCGCGATGAAAGAGCAAGGATATTGTCCTCAATAGAAAAAGAAAAGCTTATCGCTATTATACGTGCTCCGGAAAAGCAAAGCTTTATCCCGGCAATGCAAGCATTGTATGACGGCGGTGTGCGCCTTGCCGAAATTACCTATGACCGTACACGCAAGCAATCTGCGGAATTTACTGCAAATCTTATAAAATCAGCTGTTGAAACCTTTGGTGAGGATATGTTCATCGGTGCAGGAACTGTCACAACTCCCGAAGAAGTTATGCTTACATATAACGCCGGCGGAAAGTTTATTATTTCGCCAAACTGTGATGCAGAAATTATAAAGCTTACAAAAAAACTCGGCCTTGTTTCAATTCCTGCTGCATTTACGCCTACCGAGATTGCAGACGCAATTAAAGCGGGTGCTGATTTCGTAAAGCTCTTCCCTGCAGATCAGGTCAGCGCAGGGTATGTAAAGGCAGTATCTGCCCCGCTTTCCGATGCAAAGCTTCTCGCCGTAGGCGGTGTTGATGTAAGCAATGCCGGCGAGATGATAAAAAGAGGCTTTTGCGGGGTGGGTATCGGTTCTAACTTATATGATAAAAAACTGATACAGGAGGGCAAATTCACAGAGCTTTCCGAGCTTGCAAAGGCATATGCAGAAGCTGTTAAATAATAAGTCCTCATATTTCATAAAAAGTGCATAAAACCATAACTGGCAGTAAACTGGTGGTTTGCACAGTCATGGAAGTGGCTAATACAGGTTTAATCCCCACAAGGGGTATCGAGATTTAAGCACCTACAAGCTTAGGGGCTTCCTCACTAAAAAAGTGAGGAAGCCCCTGGTTTTTGTGTAGATTATTTTACATAATCCAAAATTCTCTTGATGAGGACCGCAACCTCAGCTCGGGTTGTATGATCAGCGGGAGCGATAAACCCGTTCTTGCCGTTGACAAGACCTGCGGTTATAAGTGCCTTTACGGCATCCTTTGCATAGTCGGAAACATCTGCAATATCCGGGTATTCTACCTCACGGGCTTCAAGTTCGATGCCAATAGCCTTAAGCGCGCGGCAGACTATTACCATCATATCCTGACGGGTGATGGAATTTCGCGGAGCATATTTGTTGTCACCTATGCCACCTACGATTCCTGTATTTCTTGCTATTGCAAGCTCGGTTGCGAAATAGTCAGACGCGTTGACATCTGCAAAGTTCTCTGTATTATTAGATGTAAGGTTAAATGCGCGAACAAGCAGCAGCGCAAAGTCTGCACGGGTGATGTTCGCAGCAGGAGAGAACGTACTTGCAGTCGTGCCCTTTATTACTCCATCTACTGCAAGAGCGTTTATTGCATTCTCTGCCCAGGCATAGCTTCCGAGGTCTGTGAAACGGATAGTATCCGTTTCACCGGATGCATCCGGTGCGTTTTCGACTTCGGTCTCAGTATTATCAGCGACCCCCGCATCGTCGGTCTCGTCAGCGTTTGTTGCAGGTTTGTCGGTCGGTGCGGTTCCACCACCACCTCCCCCACCACCTACAGAAGTGTCGGTGCTTCCTGTTGAAGGAGCTTCTGTGGATTCGTTCTTACTTCCTGTTGTGCGTCCATAAACCGTTATATTAAAGTGGGTTGTTGCCTCTCTGCCGTCACTGTCGCGCGCGGTTATTGCTACGTGGTTTTCCCCAACCTGGCTGTCATCCGGTTTCCACGTCACAACTCCGGTTTCCGAATTGAAGCTTGCACCTCTTGGAAGTGTCTCTCCGATATACGTTATCGTTTTTCCATCAAGTGGGCTTTCTGCATTAACTTCTACTGTCACTGTGCTTCCTGCACTTGTTGCCGCGTTATTGACCACATCAAATATCGGTGACGAATCATCACTTTCCGATACGGGAATTCTAAAGTTATCACCTATCGACATGTTGTAGATGTACCCTTCCTCTGGCTTATACGCATCAACATAGCTTCTGATGTTTGTTACATTACCTGTATCAAGACGAACGGTATCCTCCGAAAGCTTCTCTGCACCGAGAATTTCATAGGCTGCATTCTCAACGCCGTCGTTTTCGATGAATATCCATCTTCCAACTATATTGGAAAGTGCCTTTTCATCAACTGCAGTATTGGTTACCTTGATATCGATGAAGTTTTCGAAATCGCCGAATTCGGTTTCTCCGTCAAAACCTGCAACCATTCCTGTATATGCGCTTACCTCATCGGTTTTTTCTCCGATAAGATCGCCGTCGTTCACATATCTGCTGAGTATCTCTCCCTTGTCGTTTATCGAATAATATCCGATAAAGCCGCGGAAATCAAAGAGATTGTCAATTCTGAGTGTTCTTTCGTTATCCTCAGAATAGACGATATAATCTATTCTCTTTCCTCCAACATGAGTTACCTTTATTGCGCGAACAGATGGATCATTATCAGAAATTCCTTCAACTGCGCATTTTTCAATGCTCTCAATATAGCGGTTATTGCGATAAGGTTCAAATACCGTTGCATAAAGGCTATCGATATTGTTCCCCTTATTCTGAACAAGGAGATAATCGAAGGTTTCGGGAAGAACATCGCTGGAATCCTTTCTCGGAGTGGGTCCGCCGACTATTGCGACCTCGCTCGGAGTGAAACTGTTAAGCTGAGTGAGTCGCAGACGGATTCCGTCACCATTCAAAACTGCATCGCGGTAATCCACAACATCAAATTCAACTGCGAATTCCGAACTCGGCGCTCTGTCGCGACGAACCTTGCTCATCCAGCTGTATCCGCGCGGGAAATATGTTTCATAATCCCATAAATCCTGAGTGTGAGGATCTTGACCGGGCATTTTTAAGAGATATGGGTTGCCGTTTGCATCCTTCCAGTTTCCTTTAAGATCCTGATACGGTACATCAACGCCAACATATTCCTGACCGTCCTGACCAACACCTGAAACGAAGGTACCAACCCAGTTGCCGTTTTCATCCTTCTGCTCTATCATATTATCAAGACCGCTTACAGCAACAGCATTTTCAGCTTGAGAATGGAAGCTATAGGTATGAACATCTCCGCCTGTTATACGGAAGAAATCCAATGTATAGGAATTTTCGTCATCAACCTTTACCATAACGAGGGTTCTGCGATAATTTTCCGCTTCATTATATGAGCAACTTGCATCAACATCAATAAGCTTAACCTGCTTGGTATCATCGAAATGGAGCGGAACACCGTTATTAATTGTTCCCTTTATCGAATTCTTTTCGTTTATGGTTACGGTATTATGCGAAATCGTTGCATTATGCCACTGATAACGGTTTGCATCCTTGCCTGTTCGCTCTGGGTATCCGTTATCCGGAGCGATGTTGAGACCAAACGCCTCAAGACCGAGGTTTAAGTTATCCTGATGCGAATGACTCTTTGCTGCGCCAAAATAAAGCCATGCATCGCGCAAAGTGTTTTTCTGGTCTGCTGCAGATGCGGATAAATAGTTTCCGCCGTCGCGAAGGATCGC
Source organism: Oscillospiraceae bacterium (assembly GCA_017408185.1). Next base: position 12,557 of record JAFQVE010000346.1, read on the forward strand.
AAAGCCATAGCCTGCCAACATTTCGTTCTTCTGTTCAGGGTTATCAGTAACAATTTTTTTGATTTCCGACTGGAGACTTTCGGGATTCTTTGTAAGTATACTATAATGAAGATCGCTGAGATTGTATTTGTTTTTCTGATAGATATACTGTGCAATTTCGGCTCCGAAGTCAGTATCTTTATAGTTCTGGAATGCATAAAGGAATGCATTCAGATCTCCGGACATACCTGTCATTGCAGGGCTTGAGCTATCACCTATCTGTGCGAGCTGATTATTTACAAGTATCTTCTTTTTGAAGCCCGTGAACATCTTTGCAAATTTCGGATGCTCCCAAAGATTATAATTTTCATCACCTTTATAAGCCTCAAGGTACTCACTTATCTCAAAAAGTCTCGTGTACCAATATGCATTATAGTTATCTCCGCTTTCTGTTCCCAATCCATCACGGCTTACCTCATCAATAAGCTGAGGAAGAACATTACCGCCCTGAGGTCTTGCTGAATCAAGATCTCCTGCAGCATAAATCCATTTAACCATCTCCGAGCTTTCGGGTTCTTCGTTGAGTGCAACTGCGCAGGAGGCTGCAAGACGTTGTGGCATACCGAAGTTTCCGAAAAGTCGGTGAGTCTTTATACCTTCGAAGCATTCAAGGATAACACCGTGTTTCCAGTTTCTCCAGATATCATCTCCTGTTTCCTTCTTGTTTTCAAGCCCGAGCTCCGCTGCCTTTGAGGAAAGGAAGCTTATTACCTGCGTGTCATCCTTCATCGGGAATAGTGCATCGGTTGCAAGAACGAATGATGAAAACGACTCAACATCAGTTATCTGGTTTGTGAAATAACCTGAGGCATTATTATTGATTCTTGTGCCATCTTTTTTATACTGATACTGCAAATCATATTCCGGAAGAAGATCTGCTATCCTGTCAAGAAGAATAGCCCCTGCCCTTCCGTATCGCTCATCGTCGGTATAAACATATGCCATTGCAAGATTATATACAATGCCGCTTAAATTATTTGTAAGCTTCATCATATAGTTTGCAATATAGCAGGTTATTTCTATATCGCCGGTTGCGATTCTGTAGTTATTGCCGTTTTCATCAACCGGACGGTATCCCCAACCGTCGTCAACGCCCCAACCTTCAACTGTTTCACCGGGACGAAGACCTCGACCGTTGTTGAGAGTTACATTAACTCCGGGTTCTCCGCCATATTCTGGAAGAACCTGTTCTCCGATTTCGGGATACAGCTCGTTGATGTAAGCATTCTTACCCTCACCGGATGCAACCTTTTCTGCATTAACCGCTTTTGCGCGGTCTGCATCATAAATGCCGTTTTCATCAAGACCATACTGATAAAGCGTTGCAAAGTCATTAGACGGGAATAGGCGCTTACATATCGTACACTGTATCTTCCATGGTCGATTAATCGGATTATATGCCCATCCGCCGTAACCGCCGCTTGTTGAGCCTTCAACGTCGCCTCCGCAATAGCGGCAGTATTTATAATATTCCGAATCATCAGAATGAGTTACCTGGCGGGCACGCGGAATACCTTCGCGCGGAATACGATCATAAAGTACTGCATAGTTTGTTACATATGCATCCGCCGCTTCTACTGCGGTATTTCTTGCCGATTTTGCCCAGGAATATTTCTGAATATTTTCCTTTGCAATTTTGCGTTTTTCATATGTGTAGTATGAAGGCTCGCTCTTGCTCTGATCGAGTGTTACCTTTATATCCGCGGTAACATCAATCTCATCACCACGGAAGAAAGCCTCAGCCCGCAATACTGCATCACCGGGAGCCGCTCCCGTTATTGTTCCATCCTCTGCGACCTTCAGAAGCCCGCCAAGTTCCGAGAAGACAACAGGGTTATTCCATGGAACTCTTACCTTATTGCCGCTTTTCATGAATGCGATAAGCTGAGCCTTCTTTGTTTCTCTTACGTAGATTTCCGAAGGCACTTCAATCGTGGCAGATTCAATGCCCGTATCGTCATACGCATTAACACTTATCGTTCCTGAATATACCTTTCCGCCATATGTTGCAGAAGCACTTACATCAACATCACCGTCAGTAATCGCTGTTATCGTACCGTCTGCTGCAATTTCTGCAATAGCAGAATCTGCAGAGCTGTAGGAAATGCTGTCGAACACCTTGTCAGAGGCTTCTCCATTAAGCTTTTTAATTGCAACATTGAGTTTTGTCTGTCCCGGAACATTCGGATCTGTATATTCGATAACCTTTTCATCGGGATAAAGCAAAATATATTCGCTCTCTTCGCGGTTATCCGCCGGGAATGCACCGATAAGAACAGAATCCTCGCCGCTTATCAATCGGAACGAACCGACGGAGCCATAAGCATATTCCCAGTCTGAGCTGTGTTCTTTAAGAGAGGAGCAATCGGATTCAAAGGTTATGATATAATATCCCGGCTCCTTGATACGGAAGTTCTTAACAATATTCGGCTCCGTAACTATATCCTTGAAGTAGCTCGGGTTATATGCGATTGCTGCATCATAGCAGTTATATTCACCGACCTTATCCTCTGCTTTGAGAGATGACCCATTCTTTGACAAATATACATTGATATCACCTGCGAAATCCGTCGCCGCATTCCACATTTCCATATCATATACACCTGCTTCCGGGAAGAGAACCTCAAAGGATATATACTGACCATGGCGGATAGCTACATTTCCCGGTCTTGCTCTTCTGAAGGAATCATTCTCTGTATCGCCGCTTCCGCCGAAGAAACGGTATATCCCGTCTGTCTTATCAAAATTAACAAGTGTAAAGGATTTTCCCGATCCTCCTCCGATTCCGCAGTCAGAAAGCTTTGCGCCGAAATCGACATAATAGGAAGTCCCTCTTGCGCTCTTAAGCGCAAGATACGGCTTTTTCGCATAAACTGTACGAGTGCCGATGGTTGCAGTTGCCGTTACCTCAAGCTCGCCGCTTGAAACATCGGTGATTGCACCTGTCGATGTATCGATCTTCGCAACATCTTCATCTGAGATTGAATATGTTACGGAAAGCCTCGAAATATCATCCGTACGGCTACCATCGGACATAATTCCGTAAATCTTCGGTTGCGAGCCGACTATATCCTCCATACCGACAGACATAAGGACAGTTCCTTTTGTATCGCCGGATACAAGCGTAAACGAGCCTATATATCCGAAACCACCGTTCGGTACAAAGGTAATGACATACTTCTTACATTCAAGAAGTTCAACATTTCCGGTTACAGTTGTATTGCTGCCGGAAGTATTCTTGCAATCAAAGCTTCCTGCCTTTTCTCCAAGGCTTGAGGAATTATAGGTATCTGCATCATTTATATAAACATCAACGCTTCCGCCATCGTTCATCTTCGGGTAATTTGCATTCAGACGATAGGTTGCATCTTTTGGAACTTCGACCTCAAAGGAAACATAGTTTCCTGCGCCGAGCTTAATATATCCGTTGCTATAGCTTAAAGCAGTTCCGTCGGGAGAAGCAACACTGCTCTCTCTTACCTTGAAGAAGCAGTTTGTTATATCATAATTGATATTTGCAAGAGGCGATGTTGCCGAAAGTGTTGAAAGTGCCTTTGCAAGATTATACTGAACATTTATACCGCCATCGGAGATGTAATACTCCTTCTTCGCGATTCTTGTTGCGCCGCCATATTCAACGGTTACCGTTATATCTGTTGTGCCGGGTGCGACTTCTTCTATATTGCCCTCGGCATCAACTCTCACAACATTTTCATTCCCGCTTTCATATGTAACGGTTGCGTCTGCTGCATCGAGAAGGCTCCAATCCGACATAAGGATGTCGAGATTCACCTTGCCGTTTTCAAAATCTTTTATCTCTGTATCTATAAGGAGCTTATTCTCACCCGTTCCTTCGATAAGATTTAGAGCATATATTGCGGTCCACTGGCAATTTTCTTCCGCAAAGCGAAGAAGTAAGATATATTCGCCGGTAGTGAGAGGAATCGGCTCACTGCTTATCCTGTCTACCTTTCTTCCTGTCGGTGCTGTTTCGATAACAGAACCGATTGCATCCTCGCTTGCTCTCGCATTGCAAGCATCTGTAAGGCTCATTCCATCGGGGGCCTTGAAGATATGAACCTCAGTATTAGTCGGAGCGGTTACCGCCTGCCAATCAAGCTCAACATTATAATCGCCGCTTATCGGTACGTTGATTTTAAATGCAACCCATTCGCCGACAACTCCCGTATTTCTTCTCGTCATACGGAAGGCATTTGCATACTTTCTGTGCTTTGCTGTCTGATTTACATAGTAGAACATATCGTGCGAAAGCTCTTTTGTATAATTTCCGAGAACATTGTTCTCCTTATCTGCTACCTCAAGTGGCAGGATGTTGAAATTATACTTTAAAGTAACATTATCAGTTGCGGGATATTCGCTCTTTACAACCTTCACCTTCGCAGTCTTTGAAATAGTATTGTCGCAATTTGCCGCAGAAATTGTTGCGGTGATTTCTGCTTCACCTGCACCAATAGCGGTAATCTTACCCGATGCATCAACATTTGCGATATTTTTATCATTCGTTTTATATTCAATAGTTATATCGCCGGCTTCTGTTTCTCCATCCGAAAGCTTATCCGATACTTCAATCACCATATCGGTTGTGTTGCCACTTTCAAGCTCTGTTGCCGGAGCGGTGTAATTTGCTATGACCGGAAGAAGCTTCTGAGGGGCAAGGGTAAGCGAATAAATCGCCTGCCAGCCGCAATTAGCCTCTGCGAGACGGAAAGCAAGAACATTCTGACCTTTTTCAAGATATACGGAGCCGTTTTTGTTTACCTGCTCGCTCGCGTCTTTGCGCCACTTGCAGTAACATATCCGATTGCTCCGACACTTGTCAGCGCATTGCAGGCAGTAGCAACATCTGTCCCTTCAGTTAGCTTGAATATATGCACTTCGGTTTTTGTTGAGCCACTCACCATAGCCCAGTCGAGAGCAATATCATAGTATCCGCTTCCGGGTACCTGAATGTAGAATGCAATCCATTCTCCTACAGTTGATACATCCTTTCGCTGGAAACGGAATGTTCCATTATACTTGCGATGCTTTGCGTTCTGTTTTGCATACTGAAACGTATTGTCTGTTGTTGTGTATGTATAATATGAGCAAGCACCATCTGCATCTGCAATGGTTGACGGCAATATCTGGAAATTATACGTTATTGCCTGTGCATCCCCTGCCGAAGCAATGGAAACCGCAGGGAGAATCGATATCAGCATTGATACCGCAAGAAAAACAGATATTATTCTCTTCATATTTACCTCCTTTTTCACTTTACTCCATGATCTTCAGTAAAAACTGCGGAGCGCTGAGATATTTCTCTGCGCCCCGCAAACAGTTACTTATCAATCGGAGTAGATAACGCGGTATTCATTGCCGTCTTCGTAGATGATATATC
>JAFQVE010000347.1 GCA_017408185.1 Oscillospiraceae bacterium
CGGCATCGAAGCCGCATCTGCGAGCATATCGACAGACACCTTCTCCCGACAGTGCTCGCCGATATAGCTCACAGCCCTGCGTATTGCATCGGCGCGCTTTCTTATGCTATCGGTAACCTCTATGCTCTGCGGTGTGGCTTCAGATTTGCAGACAGTGCGGAGAAGCTGTGAAAGCAGGTGGGCAATATGCTCCTGCGACATATCGGAATGCTTGTAAAACTCTTTTGACATCTCTCTCACTATGCTGTCGGTATGTTGCCTCGCCTTGCCTTTAAATCGGATATATTGCGGTATCCTCATCCCCTCGAAATTTGCATATGCGTTGTGAAACGCAAACCAATCATAGCCAAAGTGACAAAAGCCCTCGTCGAGAAACGTTATGAAAATATTGACGGGGGTGTCCTCAGAATCCATCGAATCAATGGAGTGTGCCGTAAACGGTGGTATTATCGCGCAGCTGCCATGGGTCTGCGTATATTCCTTTCCGTCTATAACGTGGGTGAGTGTGCCTGCAAAAGAATAGCATATCTGCGTGAAATCGTGATAGTGTGGGTCGAGCCTTGCGCGCATACATTCTGTCGATACGCGTATCGGAATGGTATACAAAGGCGACCTCGGGTCAGATATTGATCCTATCGTTTTCATAGCACACCTCACCTTCCGGAATTCTGCAAATTAAAGATATCATTCAGAAGAAACAAAGTCAAGAACAAAAAAACAAATTGGCACGATTTTACCACACATATGTTTGAAAAAACCTTCGTTTATATTATAAAATATAATCAGTTAAATATATCTGCATTTACGCAGAGGAAAAAATAGGAGGAAAAACAAATGAAAAGATTTTTAAGTATCATCCTCGCACTCGCGCTGGTTATCGCAATGATCCCGGCGACTTTTGCCGCGGAAGGAGAAGCGGTTGAGCTTAATCCCGTATATTCGTTTTCCAAAACAGCAATTGCAGAGGATTACAAAGACACAGTTGGCGTGGATCCCATTAAGGTAACTTCCTATGACATGATTGATACGACAAAGTCGAGCGGCCAGTGGTTCTGGCGCTCTGCCTTTGGTATCAGAACCACAAAGGCGCTATACGATGACCAGATGACAACTTCGGTAACTATCAGCAGCCTTTCTTCAAATGCAATTATTTTGCAGATAAAGGTAGATAAAGCCGGCGTATACGTTCCCGGAGCTGATTTTTTAAGTTCAACGAGTACCGGACTTATTGATATGTATCTTGTCCACACAGATGATTTTGGCGACAACGTCAATGTTACGACAGTTAACGCTGCAATAGCAACGGCGTCCTATGATGCAGACGCAACGGTTATGCACGCAATCTCTGTTGATACAAATTCAGCCTCTGAGAATCCCAAGAATGAGAAAGCACCGAAGCTTTCACTCAAACAGGGCGATTATTATCTGTTTATCGTAACAAGCTCAGGTGCTAAAGCATCAACACACGCGAGCGGCTATGAGTATGCTCAGATAAAATATTTATCCCTCACACGTCAGCCGTGGGTATCGCTCTCGGTTGAGTCTTCGGAAATCGAAGCAGGAAGCAGCACAAAGCTTACGGCAATAGCGGAAAATGCAGATGCAACAGCTGCAGATGCTGAGATTTCCTACAGTGCATCTCCTGCTGACGTTGTTTCTATTGATGCCGAAGGCAATGTAACGGGAATTAAGGCAGGAAATGCAACAATAACAGCAAAGGCAACAATCGGCGGTGTCGAATACAGCGATAGCGTCACAATAAAGGTAAATCCGCTTGACAAGACACACAAGTTTGTGTTTAACAACACAATGCTTTCCGATGAGACTCTTGCGGCAGCAACAGAAGATGGCGCATATCGAACAAAGGATCAACTTCTCTCTACAACAAGAGATAAAAACACCGGAGCGGCAAAGGGTGAGGAGTTCATCGACGAATATTCCGACTTTGACACAGCCAAAGGTACAGATAAGTGGGCATATACCCGCCTTGGAGGCATGGTTTATATGTTCCCCGGCTATGTACAGTTCTACACCTATAAGATTCGTTTCGGAAACAATGCTGTTTCTGTAGGAAGCGCCGGCTCACCGAATATAAACACGAGATTTGTTTTCCAGATTGAGGTCAAGCATCCGGGTGTATACGATATTTCCGCCGATATGTATAACTTATTAAATGGCTCGGAAGCAGATGTCTATATAGTTAAAAAGAGTGAAGTAGATGCTTCTCCGCTTCTTGGAGAGTGGGCGGGATATAAGAGAATGACGGTAGATTATCTCAAAACTCTTCCGGTAGACGGCAGAATCAGCAATATCGGAGTAAATAAGACCACGTCTGCAGATTATATTTGCACAAAGGAGCTTGAAAAGGGCGATTATTACATTATTCTCCACACAAACAGCGACAGCTCTTACGACACACAGCTGCTATGCATAAAAAGCATAACGATGACGGAATCGGACGGTGAAATAACGGCACCCGAAACCCCGGTCAATGCAAAGGACACTGTTTCTTTCGGAACAAATATTGGCGGTTCATATGCAACAAAGACGGTAAACCGCGGTGAAACCGTTGAGCTTTCGGCACCTGAAACAGATAATAATGGAAATGTGTTCAAATGCTGGGTAAAGGGTACCGAGAAAAATGGTGTCTGGGTTTCTTCCAAGGCAAGTGATACCTATAAAGTAATGACAAACACATACCTCACAGCGGTATATGAAGCACCTTCGGCAACAGAGGGCAAGGTTGTTGAATTCTATAAAGAAAATGGAGAATATTTCACAACTGTTGCGGCAGTTGACGGAAAGGCAGTTCTTCCGACAGAGAATCCCTCACTTCCGGGATACGACTTTGCCGGATGGTATGTTTCCGAGGAAGATGAGCTTGTCGCCGATGAGGAGCTTACGGCTGACGTAACACGCGCAGTTGCAAAGTTTAACGGAAAAACCGTTCTTACTGCAACTATGGTTAAGGTAAACGGAGAGCAATCAACTGAATGTAACTTTGGTACTCTTATATCAGCAGAAGACAGCAAAGCAAAATACTGGCTCCGTGACGGTAAGATTGTAAAGTTTGGTACAAACTATGATTACTATATTTGGGATGCGACGAACATAATGTCATCCTATGACTCCACAACAGCAATCCGCCCGACTGTTGTCCTCGATAAATATTCTGTAGATGGCGCATATATGATAGAATATGACCGCGGCAATCAGACAATCGCAGAGGTCGGAATTCTCTTCGGTTCGAGTGAAAAAATGACCGTTGATTCCTGCAACTCGAAAGCAACATCACAGTGGAATCGTGCACACGGTCAGTTCTCTGCAACACCGTATGGCGATGAAGCCTATGCACGCGGATATATGATTTATGGAACCGCAGGCAACTATAAAGTAATCTACACCGATGCAATAGAAATTCAGTAAGACAAAAACAAAGCCTTCCCCTTGA
>JAFQVE010000348.1 GCA_017408185.1 Oscillospiraceae bacterium
GCCGTTGGCGTATTTCATGATCACACAAGATTCGCCGCCCAACACAAAGGAGAAGTAATCGTATTGTTTCTCCAAAGGGAATTCGACATCGAAATATTCCAGCGGGCCTACAAAGTGTCTCAGCACTACACCGCCGTTATATCTGTTGCCGCCCATGGATAAGCTATAGGATTTGGCGTTTTCGTATTTGTATACATCTATGCCGCCCGCCTTCATAACCGGCTCGTGCTTGTTCAGATAGTAATTATCAAGATACGGAGGATCGAATACCTCTTCCGGCGTATCATCATAAAACATACCGCATCCCACAAGAGTTGACGTGAGCATTGCCACGCAGAGCAGCAGTGCCGTTAATTTAAAAAGCTTTTTCATAATGTATATCCCTCCCGCCTTACAGTTTCAATGCTGAAGGAATATTGGGTTCAAACACCGGCATCAGCTTCAGCTTAAACAGATTTCTTTTATGTAGATAATCAATGCGCTCTTTCTTTTTCTGATCTTCGATCTCGCCTGTGCGGATATATCGGTCAAGCTCCGCATAGGTAAAGCCGAGATTGTCTTCATCGGTCTTCCCGCAAAGACCGTCGGCAGGAACCTTCTCGACAAGCTCGGAGGGCAGATCAAGGATTCGGCCGATTGCCAACACCTCCGCTACCGTAAGGCGGGACATGGGACTGAAATCACCTGCGGCATCGCCGTAGCGTGTAGAGTAACCCACCCAATCCTCACTGAGATTGCAGGTGTTTACCACACGTCCGTTGCAGCACTGCGAGACCGCATACAATGCCGCCATTCGAATTCTCGGCGGCATATTGATGCGGCTCTGTTCGGACAGCTCCATAGGAATTGCACCTTTAAGCCCCTCTACTGCATCGTGGATGTTTACAACGTAATGCTTGATGCCGAGGTGGTTGACGAGCTTATAGGACATATCAATATCCGCTTGCTCTCCGTTGGGCATCAGCACGCCGATCACTCGGTCACGTCCCAGAGCTTCTACACAAAGTGCTGCGGCAATAGAGCTGTCCTTGCCACCGGAAATACCCAAGACTGCGTTGCAATCCGGGCCGTTCTCCGCGAAGAACTCTCTGATCCAATTTACACAATCGTTTTTAATTTTTACAGCATCAAACATTTCTTTCTCCTTAATCGCGTCGATTATTTAACACTAAACTTTGTAACGGGGTCATCGAATTCCTCGCCGTCACTGGTGATCACTTTCATTTTTCCGACAAAGTTATCACCTACTACAAAGCCGATCTTCTGATCTTCAAATGCACCGAACTCAAGTTCCTTTGCATAGTCGTAGCCATACATAACGCCGTCGATCCAAACGCACTCGTCAAGACCCGACCATTTACCTTGGTAGTAGAAATTGCGAACTCCTACACCGTGGGGCTTGCCGTCCTTTACTTCGCCTTCGTATACGGTCTTGTAGGACGGTTGCTCGTCAATTAAGGTTTCCGAGGTCTCGATGTTTCTGTAGCCCGGGAAGCCAAAGGTGATAAAGAATATCTCAAGCGCTCTCTTGGCATCCATCGCGCTGAGCCCATCCGACATCAGAAGCCCGTGAGCCTTGACTGCGTACTGCTTGAAATTGTAGGCATCGTTTATCATTTCGATAAGCGTCTCTCTTGCGCTGCCGTATAACAGCGTCTCAAACAGTTCCGCTTCACGGTCGCCGCCTGTAAGCTGCGAGAGCTTCCCCTGACTTTTCGCTTTGTCAAACATATTCTCAAAGCCGTGCTCCCCACGGCAAAGTTCTCTGATTGCATAAATAATATCCATATCATATCCTCGCTTTCTATTGACAGTTCCCGATTCCTCGCTTTCTCGTTGATTACTTGAAGGCGCCGGAACCGATACTTTTAATCTTTTCTTTCATTTCCTTGGTCATGTGCTTATCGCAATGCTTGAAAGCTCCGTAGCTTATAACCACACCACGGGGAGGATCGGTTTCAAATTCTACCTCGGTGATGCCGCTGCCCACGAATGCCAATCGATCCACTATGATATTGTTTGGCAATACGACCTTTTTAAGAGAACTGCAATTCTCGAAAGCGTAACTGTATATTTTCTTGACTCCTTTCGGGATCACAACTACGGGGCCTAAGTTTTTGCATCCTCTGAAATCCCCCATACCGATCTCGGCAATGTCCGAATTGAAACGCACGCCCTTCAGATTCAAGCTTTTGTCGAACAAATAACCGGGGATTCGTTTTGTTCCTTCCGGTATAACCACGATGGGATGAAATGCCAGGATTTCTTCTTTTCGTTTTTGGTCAGACTTCACCTTCACAAGCTTGTTCCAAAATTCCATATCGTCAGAGGATGCTTTTGTTTCAACTATAGGTGTAACGGTTTTCGTTTTCTTAACCTCGTGTACAACCGTTGCCTGTTTCTCAGTTCTTGGTTTAGCGGTCGTTTTTGGGGGAGTGGGGGCGAATGATTCCGCTATATTGCGGAC
>JAFQVE010000042.1 GCA_017408185.1 Oscillospiraceae bacterium
TCTGCCATATTAATCATATTGCGGACAAGGCGGTTTGTCGTCGCGCACGAGCCTGAGAAGCAGCTTCTGTCCGGAACCTTTGCAACGCCGTCCTCGATAATAACATCAGTAAAGCCATACGTTTTTTCCGCGCCGTCCGGAAGTCCGGCAAAACGGGTTGCATCCGTAACAATTGCTATGCGGTCAAGCCCCTTGTGCTTAACGGCAAACTTGAGAAGCGATGCCGGCAGGTGCTTTCCGTCCGCGATAAGCTCAACGTCCATACCGTCCAACATATATGCTGCCTCGACGATACCTGCGTAGCGATATGCATTCTTGCGGTGAACAGTGCTTGTGCAGGAATAAAGGTGTGTTACGCAGTTGAACCCGAGGTCATACATCTCCATAATGCAGTCGTAGTCTGCGTCGGAGTGACCGATCGAGAGCTGAATACCCGCGTCGCGGCAAGCACGCGCAAATTCCTTTGCGCCCGGAAGCTCCGGTGCCGCACTCCAGCGGTTTATCATATCGCCGTAGCGCTCAATGAGCATTGTGTATTCTTCTTTATCAAAATCGCGGATAAGCGGACCCTGTGCTCCCGCCTGATTCCTTGAAAAATACGGTGCCTCCAAATGAATACCGGGGATGTATGCGCCCTTGGTATTCTTTTTTTGCACCTCACGGAAGTTCTCGAACATCTTGACATAATCCTCGGTCGACTTTGCAGATGCGGTGCCAAGAAGTGTGGTTGTTCCGAACTTTGCGTGATTTTCTGCCATAGTAAGCGCATCCTCGACGCTGTCCTCAAAGCGCGTTCCGAAGCCGCCGTGAACATGGATATCAATAAATCCCGGGGAGATGTACTTTCCGCCCGCATCGTGAAGCACGTCATATTCGCGCTCGTCACGTGTTACAGCGATGATTTTCTCGTCCTTAGTGTAGACGGAAACACCGTCAGCAATTGTGTTGCCGAGAATAACCCTGCCGTTTGTAAACTTATGTATCATATTAATCACATCCAATTAATAATTTCATATGTATAATAATACAAACCCGCAGAAAAAGCAAGCTTTTTCCGTGTGTTATTTCAAAGAAGCAAGATAGTCTACAAACATCGCAACAATGTCCATGTCGTGCGTAGCATAAAGCATACGAGAGCCGACAACGTCCTCGATCTCATTTATAACCGGCTTTCCGTTATGGTACATTATATCAATGCCGCAATAGTCAAACGGCAGAAGATTGCAAACGCGCTCTGTAAGGGAGCGCTCGGCATCGGAAAGAGCTTTCGCCTCAACCCTTCCGCCGAGGGAAAAGTTTGAGCGGAAATCACCCTCCGCACTGCGAAGCACCGCCGCAACCGGCTCACCGCCGAGGATGTACACGCGCATATCCCGTCCTGTTTCAGTGGCGAGCGGCTGGATAACATATTCATCCGGCGCGATTTTTTCACGAGCCCGGGCATATTCCTCATCGTTATGGATTAACGTAACGTTTGCCCCGCCGTGTCCGCAGCATGGCTTTATAACCGCCGGATATTGCTCAATTTCCGGCGGAGTGTCCTCCGGCAGCGCAGAAACCCACGGTATTACGGGGATGTTGTTTGCGTGGAGAAATTCATATGTCCGCGCCTTGTTGTTGCAAATTTCAGAAACGCGCGCAGAGTTTACGCACCGCACACCACGCTGCTCAAGCTTTTTCGATACATCCGGCCGCATTGCGCGCACTACCGCAAGGTCAGGTTTCCCTTCGGGAAGTCCGTCATCACACAAAACCGGAATAAATTCAATATTCCTCGATTTTCCGCGCGCGATGTGCATATTGATATACTCGCGGTTGCGCTCTGCCCCCGCCTTTTCATATACAAGCCATACTGTCATCTGTCAGATATTCTCCTTTACTGATAATCTTGTTTGCGATAATACCCCCGCTTCGCGGGGGTATTATCAGTTACATTTGCCTATAATATGCTCTGCAATGCAGGCTGCAAGGTCAACGCCCGTGCAATCATATGTGCTTTTGAAATGAGCGTTTGAATTGACCTCACACAAAAGCGGGCCGTACTTTCCGAAAAGAATATCTATACCTGCAAAGTCAAGTCCCAATCTTTCAGCTGCCTCAAGTGCAAGCTCACATTCTGCATCACTCGGCGAATACGGCAGTGTGCTACCACCGAGAGTGACATTGCTGCGAAAATCTCCGTTTTTGCTCTCGCGAAGCATTGCCGCGCACACCCGCCTGCCTACCACATTTATGCGGATATCGCGTCCGAAGCTTTCCTCTATGAGCTGCTGAAAAAGAAGCGGCACGCTCTGATGTTCGGTTGTGATTTTCAAAAGCTCGTCGAAATCACGCGCAAGATATACCTGCGCACCGAATGAGCCGCAAACCTCCTTAACCACAATCGGAAAACCAAGCTTTTCGGCAACGGACGTGAGAAACGACGTATCAGTAAACCCGATATTGGGGAACGTCATCGGTGCTATTATTGTTTTGGGACATGGAATATCGCCGAGTGCAAGATGCATTTTTGCTTTATCATCACATTTTTCAATCGCATCCGCGGAATTTACGCACAAAATACCCTTTTTTTCAATTGCGCGTGCAAGCGACACATCCTTATCCCAGAAGAGGACAAAATCCGGCTTCTCGCGAAACGGAATATCCTCACCGTGAATGTGGCAAAGGGAGGAATTAGTATAGAGCGAGAGGGAAACCTCTCGCTCTGAGAATGCAGTTTCAAGCCGCGAATATATATCGCGGAACTTCTCTGTTGCCAGGAAGTTATTTACAACAAGCGCACCCTTCATTTTGTTATCACCAGAAAAGCCATACGAGAATATATCCCGAAAGCACGGCAACAAGCGTGAACGGAACGCCGATGCGCATAAAGTCACGCGTTTTTACCTCGTGTCCCTCACCGCGGAGAATTCCGATACCCGTGATGTTTGCCGATGCACCGATGGGGCTTAAATTTCCGCCGAGCGTTGCGCCGACGAGAAGCCCGAACGCAAGAAGAGTCGGCTCCATGCCAAGCTGTGAGGAAAGGCTCATAACAACAGGAAGCATCGTTGCAACATACGGGATGTTGTCAATAAACGCCGAGAGAAGGACTGATGCCCATACAATGACGCTATAGATTACGAACTTGTTGTTGCCAAGCTTTAAGAAAAGCTGACTTATTGCGTCGATAACACCCTTGTCCTCAATTCCTGCAATAACAACGAAAAGACCTGCAAGAAGACCGAGAGTGAAAAAGTCAATTTCCTTGAACACATCGCGGATGACGGTTTTGTTCTTCTTGAAAATAAGCTCACGAAGAACACCAATCACCATAAGCGCCATACAGATGTATCCGTTGGTTTCTGCGGGCTTTTCGGGAATAAACGATGCAACAATGAGAAGAACAATGGTTCCCACAAGAAGAACGGTCGGGAAATAATCACGCACTTCTGTGCGGTTGTGCGACTCTATCGGCTGCTTTTCCTTTCTGAAAAGCCACATAAGGATGAGGGCAGATGCAACCGCACCCGTCTGAACAACCCAGAAAAGACCGGGGGCACCCTTGTACCAGAAGAAGTCAAGGAACGTCATATCAAGTGCGCCGCCGAGAAGGATTGACGTGGTATCTCCTACGAGCGTTGCCGCACCCTGAAGGTTTGACGAAACGGCAATTGAGATAATCATTGCAACGGGGTTTATCTTAAGCTTTTTTGCAATATCAAGCGCAACGGGCGCAATCATAAGCACCGTTGCAACGTTGTCAACAAACGCAGAAATTATCCCGGCAAAAAGAGAAAGCCAGACAACTGCCCATTTAACGTTGGGGACTTTGTCAATAATAATATCTGCAAGAAGGTCTGGCATCTTGGACTCGATGAAAAGATACACAGTACCCATCGTACCTGCAATCATCATAAGAACATTCCAGTCAATCGCGCCCCATATATCGGGAAGCGTGAAGCGGCACATTACCGAAAACACGACGGCAGAGCCTATTGCGATATACGGGCGCAGCTTCTGGAAAGTGAATAGCAGAACGTATGTAATACCAAAAACTATCAGTGCGGGAACCATTTAAAAGCAACTCCTTTATTTTTACAAATCTTTATACAGTATACCATAAGCATAGGCGAAATGGTATACTTTAGCCATATTTTCCGGCTTCCGGCAAAGCCGGAGAGGAAAATGGCATTAAAACAAAATAATAACTGCTTTTGCAGCTATTATACCATAATACGGCAAGATATGCAAGAAAAAGACGCTTGTACGCATCGCATTTGTCGCTTTTTCTTATACTTCCGCAATCGCTTCAACTTCGATAAGTACGCCTTTGGGAAGTTTCGAAACCTCAACGCACGAGCGTGCCGGATACGGCGCTGAAAAATATGCTTCATAAATCTGATTTACTTTTGCAAAATCGTCCATATTCTGAATAAACACAGTTGTTTTTATCGTTTTAGCAATGCTCGTTCCCGCTGCCTCAAGCAAATTCTTGAGATTTGTAAAAACCTGATTTGCCTGTGCCTCAATCCCGTCCGGAATTTCTCCCGTCAATGGATTGACGGGTATTTGCCCCGATGTGAATAACATATTGTTCGTTACAACCGCCTGTGAATACGGTCCGACAGCCGCCGGTGCATTGTTCGTCTGTATTTCTTTCATTTTCTTTTTCTCCTTGTCTATTTATTCGTTTTTATTAAAATTATTACTAAAACATTGCCCTTCACGATTATCACATAAACGGTTCTTTGGTTTCTCTGTGAAGCTCTATTTCATCTGCAACCGAGGCGCTTTTGCGCATCTTTATAAGATACATAACCGTTTCTGCTATATCCTCCGGAAGAAGCATCCCCTCGCCCGTAAGGTCCGGTCTGGATATCTTTACCATATCGGTAAATACCGCCCCCGGGCTTATTACGTGGACTCTTACACCCTTTTTGTAATATTCCTTGCTAAGTGCCTTACTGAAACCAAGCAACGCATGCTTTGACGCGGCATACGAACTTTGCAGGGCATATCCCTGGTGCGCGGTTACGGAAGCGATATTGATAATCGTTCCGCAGGAGGACTTCATAAGATACGGAAGTGCTGTTTTACACATAAGAAACGGCGCTCTTGCGTTAGTCGCCATAATCTCATCGTATTCTTCCATGGAAATTTCCTCAAAAGCCTTTGACTGTGCAATTCCCGCATTGTTAATCAGAAAATCAACTCCACCGTAGACGGCAACGGTTTTGTCAAATACTTCTTTTATGTAATTATCATCGCAGATATCCCCGGGGAGAATAAGGCATTCTCTTCCGTTTGCTGTCTTCCTGAGTTTCGCTTCATTTCGTCCCATCAAAACAAGCTTGAACCCGCAGGAAAAGAGCGCCTCTGCTATCGCTGAACCGATTCCGCCCCCTGCACCCGTTATAATACAAACTTTATTTTTCATTCCATCACCTTTTAGCTTTCTCTTCATTATCCGACACCTTTACTATAATTTTGTCAAGTTGGGGACAAAATTATATTTAAAGAATTTATCTTTCTGTAAGCTTTGTTCATTTTTGTAAAACATCCCGAAAATCTGAAACAATATATAAATAAACCAATAAACGGAATTAATCATCCCGTGCATTTTGAATGAGGATTCTTTGTTCTGAAATCAGATCATGGCATATCAGCTTATCGCTTTCTAAATTCTCTGCAAAAAGCGATACGGCATTGATTTGGGAGTTGTTATATGTGGTGTAATAATATATCCCCTTATCGGTATTACAACAGGATGTGTAATGGGTGATCTCATACTCGTCTCCGACCTTTACCGCGCCCCGTATCTGATATACGGAATAAAGGATATGAAAAAACTGATTTATTCTCTCCTGCTCAGTTTTTCCAAAAACAGAGTTAAGCTTTAAAAAAGCAGTCTTTACAAATCTTGATGCCGATGACAAGTCGCCCGGGAGCCCGATTCCTCCCATCCCCCTCGAATAGGGCTTTAAATCAACTTTATCCGAAAAAACATTCCTTGTCTCTTCTGCTGTAGCCGACATATAGTTCGTGAGATTGAACATCTGCATATCAAATGGCGGGTTATTCGTCAGAACTCCGGCAGGTGTATTATAAACTCTGATGCCGTCTTTTGTCTGTTCGACAACCACCGCCTCATTTCTGTCAGCAATTATCCAATGCAGCGGCGACGGCGCGAGCTTATCATTAAACGCTTCGCCTGTTATGTTGATTTTCCGAAGCAATCCACGGGCATCCTCTACCGATTCACACTGTGTCAAAATCCATGGAATGAACTCAAACGATGC
Source organism: Oscillospiraceae bacterium (assembly GCA_017408185.1). Next base: position 6,282 of record JAFQVE010000042.1, read on the forward strand.
AACGTTATCCGCACCATGAATTCTTTCCGTATACACTGCATTATCCGGGAAATTCAGCCCCGCCATGCTCAACCCCTTCTCGTTTGTTGCATCAAAGTACAGCGGAAAATTTTCACTTTCAATTCCCATGCCGATTACTGCAAAATGCTCTTTTATTATTTTTCCGTTTCGAAAAGAGAACTCAAACCCTCTGGGGGTAATTATAACTTTTTCGCCGAAAGAAAGCTCAA
>JAFQVE010000349.1 GCA_017408185.1 Oscillospiraceae bacterium
CTTTTAAAAATGATTGTGCTCTCTGTTCTTGTGGCACTCGGCGTTGTTATCTCCCCCATCCTGCGCTTTGAGGGAATGTGCCCCATGGCGCACCTTATAAACATCGTCTGCGCGTGCCTGCTTGGACCGTGGTATGCACTTCTTTGCGCGTTTGTCATCGGAATAATACGTATGGCAACTATGGCGATCCCCCCGATTGCACTTACCGGTGCAATTTTCGGCGCATTTCTGTCCGGCGTTTTCTACAAGGCTTCAAAAGGAAAAATAATCTTTGCCGTGCTCGGTGAAATAATAGGCACGGGAATTATCGGCGCAATTTTGTCCTATCCCGTAATGACTTTTTTCTGGGGAAAAGAAGGGCTCAGCTGGCTTTTCTATGTTCCGTCCTTTATCTGCGGAACGCTTATCGGAGGAAGCATTGCATATCTCCTGCTGCGCAAGCTCTCAAACGCAGGGCTTCTTTCCCGCTTTCAGGAAAAGCTCGGCAGCGATGTATACAATGACGTAAGCGGAGTTTTCGGCAACGCCGCTGCAATCGCCGCACTCGGCGCGGTTTTGTGGCTTGTTATCGAAATTCTCACAAGCATTTTCAAAATGACCTCTCCGGTATGGTCGTACATTTCTTACTCTCTCCTTGCGCTGATGCTTATTGCCGCCGTTTTTTATTACATTACAAAAAAGAAGAAGGAAAACTGAATGATACCCAAACTATGTCTAAGCTTGGTCCGCGACCGTTCGCCTCTCATCCACTGTATAACAAATCCCATATCAATCAATCAGTGTGCAAACGCGCTTTTATCCCTCGGCGCACGTCCGATTATGGCAGAGCACCCGCGCGAGGTTCGGGAGATCACCGAAACTGCCGCGGCTCTCATGCTCAATCTCGGCAACATTACAGATGCACGTATGGAGTCAATAAAAATCTCTGCAGAAGCTGCTGCGGAAAAAGGAATACCGGCGCTTTTAGATCTTGTCGGCATCTCGTGCTCGGAAATGAGAAGAGTCTTTGCGCTTGATATGGTAACAAAGCACCGCCTCTCCGTGCTAAAGGGCAATTACTCCGAAATCCGCGCTTTTTACGACCTTTCATATACCTGTGCGGGAGTTGACGCGGATGCAACGCTTACGCTTTCCGAAATCACTGATGCCGCAGCAGCCCTTGCCGTAAAATACGGCTGTACGGTCATTGCCAGCGGAAAAACCGACATCGTTACTGACGGAAAACGCACTCTTCTTATAAAAAACGGATGCGAATATCTGTCTCGCGTTACGGGAACCGGTTGTATGCTCGGCGCGATATGTGCGGCATTTCTCTCCGTCTGCCCGCCGCTTGATGCTGCTTCTCTTTCGTGCGCCTTTCTCGGCATCTGCGGTGAGCTTGCCGCAACGGAAAAAGGCCCCGGCAGCTTTTTCGCAAATCTCATGGACAACATCGGGGTTCTCACAGAAAACGATATTACAAAATACATAAATGCGGAGGAAACCACGATATGAAACACTTTGACAGCACCTTATATTTTATCACTGACAGCACCGGATACTCGGAGACTGAGTTCTTAGAAAGATGCGAAGCCGCACTCCGCGGCGGTGCAACGCTCGTTCAGCTTCGTGAAAAAGAAAAAAGCACGAGAGAATATATTTCTCTTGCCGAGAACCTCCATGCTATCTGCCGTGAATATAACGTACCGCTTATCATTGACGACAGAATCGACGTTGCAATGGCGGTTGGTGCTGAGGGCGTCCACCTCGGTCAGAGCGATATGCCGGTCGGCACGGCGAGAAAAATTCTCGGTAACGGCGTAATTATCGGTGCGACGGCAAAAACAGTCCCGCAAGCGAAGGAAGCATATGAACAAGGCGCGGATTATCTGGGCGTCGGTGCAATTTATCCCACAACGACAAAGGTGAAAACCGTGCTCACCTCCACAGAAACCCTCGGCAACATTTGCCGGGCGGTTCCCATTCCCGTCAATGCAATAGGCGGACTTAACAATGATAATATTGATATTCTCCGCGGTATTCCAATCGCGGGAATATGCGTGGTTTCCGCTATAATGAAAGCGAATGATCCGGAGATTGCGGCACGCTCTCTTCTGGAAACATTCAAAACGCTTAAGTAGTTGTCAAAGCGGCAGACCGGGGGCACCACTCTCTGTCGCTTTATAAAATTAATGCTGAATTACGAAAGGAGAAATTACAATGAGAACAGCATTAACAATCGCGGGAAGTGATTCCTGCGGAGGCGCCGGTATTCAGGCAGACATCAAAACGATGACGATGAACGGTGTTTACGCCATGAGCGCAATATGTGCGCTGACGGCACAGAACACAACCGGCGTTACAGGTATTTCGGAGGTCTCTCCGGAGTTTTTACGCGCACAGCTTGACGCTGTGTTCGACGACATCTTCCCCGACGCCGTGAAAATCGGCATGGTATCGTCTGCCGGACTTATTGAAACAATAGCAGACGTACTCGCCTCCCGCCGCGCGAAGAATATCGTACTTGATCCCGTTATGGTCTCAACAAGCGGCTCGCGGCTTCTTCAGGAGGATGCAGTAAACACGCTTACAGAAAGGCTCCTGCCTCTGGCGGATGTTGTAACTCCCAATATCCCCGAAGCGGAAATCCTCTCAGGGCTTGCCATACGCACCGCAGAGGATATGAAAAAGGCGGCACGGGTGATTGGCGAAAAGTGCGGTTGCTCTGTACTTCTCAAAGGAGGTCACAGCATCAACGACGCAAATGACCTTCTGTTCGAAAATGGCTCCTTTTCATGGTTCGAAGGAAAGCGAATAGACAATCCGAACACCCACGGAACCGGCTGTACGCTCTCTTCCGCAATCGCCGCAAATCTCGCAAAAGGGTTTACACTTCGCGACTCGGTAGCGCGTGCGAAGGAATATATATCCGATGCTCTTTCGGCAATGCTTGATTTAGGACACGGCAGCGGACCTATGAACCACGCATTCGCGCTTTCCGGCGAATTTGCAAAGGAGGCTGAATAAGATGATCGAAAAACGCACATCTGTATTTGAAAACAGCCTTATATGGTTCGGTGCCGCAGTATCTCTTGCCGAAATCCTTACCGGTACATATCTTGCCCCTCTCGGCTTTACAAAGGGGCTTCTCGCTGTTATACTCGGTCACATTATCGGCTGTGCACTTCTTTTTGCTGCCGGTCTTATCGGCGGGAAAGAGAGAAAAAGCTCTATGGAAACCGTAAAAATGAGCTTCGGAACGCGCGGCGCGCTTATCTTTGCCGTTCTGAATATTCTGCAGCTCGTTGGCTGGACCGCCATAATGATCTATGACGGTGCGCTTGCCGCAGACAGTGCTTTAAACCTCGGGCACATATTCTGGAGCATTCTTATAGGAGCTCTGATTATCGTGTGGATCCTCGTGGGCATCAAAAACCTCGGCAAAATAAACACGCTTGCAATGGTTGCGCTGTTTGTTCTTACTATAATCCTGAGTTTTGTTGTATTCCGCGGAAAAGCAGCCTCAATTTCGCCCGATGGCTTAATCTTCGGCGCGGCAGTTGAGCTCTCCGTTGCGATGCCGCTTTCCTGGCTTCCTCTCATTTCAGACTACACACGCGAAGCAGAGCATCCCGTGCGTGCAACCGCCGCAAGCGCACTTACTTACGGCGTTATAAGCTCGTGGATGTACGTAATCGGTATGGGTGCCGCCCTCTTCACGGGAGAGAACGACATTGCTCGCATAATGATGAAGGCAGGGCTTGGAACAGCAGGGCTTTTAATCATCGTTTTCTCAACTGTAACGACAACCTTCCTTGATGCATATTCGGCAGGCGTATCAAGTGAAAGCCTCTCTTCCCGGCTCAACGTCAAGTGGATTGCCACAGGAGTAGCCGTTCTCGGTATTCTCGGCTCAGTTTTTCTCCCGCTCCACGACATCACCGATTTTCTCTATCTCATCGGTTCGGTTTTTGCCCCGATGATTGCTATTCAGATCACTGACTACTTCGTCCTGAAAAATGATATTTCCGGTCACCGTTTCGGAATTTCTAACCTTTTTGTATGGATTTTCGGGTTTGTGGTATACCGTTTTCTTATGAAATGTGATATTATTATAGGTAGTACCCTTCCTGATATGGTGATAACATCACTGCTTTGTATAGCGGTAAATAAAACAAAAGGGATTTTAAAAAAATGAAACGTTGTGTAATCATCGGCGGTGCCGATATCGGAA
>JAFQVE010000350.1 GCA_017408185.1 Oscillospiraceae bacterium
ACGCACGTCGTTGTCTTTCCAACGCCGCCCTTTTGATTTGCAACGGCAATGATTTTTGCCATATATATTCCACCTCCATAGGCCAAAAGGCTTATCAAAAAGCCTTTATTTCTCACCTGAACCGGTGATAATATTATTATAGCACTTTGCAGAGCAAAGTGCAATAATAATCTTTCAAATGTTCCACGTGGAACATCATTTAAATATCTTTATATTTACATTGACACAAACATCATCTTCATCCTTTGCGACATCTGCGCGGATGCCGGATCTTCGCATTGTGTCAACAGCGCGGTCAACTGTATTATAAAACAGTCTGACATCTTTTATCACATATCGCTGTCTTTCACGACGCACCTCTCTTCTTTTATTATTTTTGCCTGATAAAAGAAAATCTATATACTCATCGGTTTTATACACATTTAGCTCATTTTCAATTATATAATTTAGCGCAGCTATACGCTCCTCGCGTGTATTAAGGCGCAAAAGGGCGCGGGCATGGCGCTCGCATAATCCGGCATCAGATATCCTGAGAATTATCTCTTTGCCGAGTTTAAGCAATCTGAGTTTGTTTGATACAGCAGATTGTGATTTTCCAAGCTTTTTCGCCACATCCTCCTGTGTATAACCACATATCCGCATAAGATTTGCCATTCCCTCAGCTTCTTCGAAAAAGCTGAGATCCGCACGTTGCAGATTTTCGAGCAGTGCAAGTGAAGCAGATTTTTTATCATCTACTTCTATTACGAGACAGGGGATTTCGCGTAATCCTGCGATGTGAGATGCCCGAAGTCTTCTTTCTCCCGCAACAAGAACATACTCGCGGTTTACAAGGCGCACGGTAACCGGCTGAAGTACTCCGTTTTCGCGTATACTCAAAGCAAGCTCCTGAAGCTCTTCTGTATTAAACCTGCGCCGTGGTTGTGCACGGTTTGGAGAAATTTTATCCAAAGGCAGGTATACTATTTTGTCCTTGCGTACTATAACATCATCTCTTCTCATATGTAATCCCTCCAAAAATAACGTAGAGTTTTCCTTATATTGTATATTAATCTTATCACAACCGATATGCGTAAATTTGTAGAAATCTGTAATGTTCCACGTGGAACAGTTTTTCTTTTTTAAAACATTGCGAAAAGATTAATATAGTAGCAAAAAACTTGACCTTATCGCTTTTTTCATATATAATATTAAAGTTATGATATCAGACGAGAAATCAGCGATTTCAGAAAGGATACTTCAATGGAAACAAATCAAACTCTTCCCGAAAATAAAATGGGAACTCAGCCTATCGGCAGACTTTTAGCAGGAATGGCGATACCAATGATGATTTCAATGCTGGTTCAGGCGTTTTACAACGTTGTTGACAGCATATTCGTTGCCCGTATATCGGAAAACGCACTTACGGCGGTTTCACTTGCTTTTCCTCTGCAGAATCTTATGATAGCATTCGGCGGCGGTACTGCAGTCGGTATAAATGCTCTTCTCTCTCGCTCACTCGGTGAGAAAAGACAGGAGATGGTTGACCGTTCGGCAAATACCGGCATTTTTCTTTCTCTTGCATCTGCAGTTCTTTTTGCAGTTATCGGCGCGCTTTTTTCACGCCCGTTCTTTGCTCTGCAGACAGATGTCGCAGAAATAGTTGAGTACGGCGTTGACTATTCTTCAATATGTCTTATTTTTTCGATAGGAATCTTCTCGCAATTTTGTTTTGAACGTCTTCTGCAGTCCACCGGCAAAACCACTCTTGCGATGATTACTCAGCTTATCGGCGCAATTATCAATATTATTCTTGATCCGATTCTGATTTTCGGTATGTTCGGCCTTCCTGCACTCGGGGTGTCAGGGGCTGCTATTGCAACTGTTGCAGGACAGATTATTGCCGCAATAGTCGCAATTATCATAAACATCAAGGTCAACCGTGAAATCAACCTTTCGCTTCGTATGATCCGCTGGGATACAGAAGTTGCACGCCGTATTTATAAGGTTGGTTTTCCGTCAATCCTTATGCAATCCGTTGGCTCCGTAATGAACTTTTTCTTAAACCGTATCCTTATAAGCTTCACAACAACCGCAACAGCCGTTTTCGGAGCGTACTTCAAGCTTCAGAGCTTCATTTTTATGCCTGTTTTTGGTTTGAACAGCGGTATGGTTCCCATTATTGCATACAATTACGGAGCGCGCCGTCCGGAACGCGTTAAAAAAACAATAAAGCTTTCTCTTTTTACAGCTCTTTCCGTAATGGCTTGCGGCTTTATAATATTTGAAGCCGTTCCGGGACTTCTTCTCGGATTTTTCAACGCATCCGAACAAATGCTTCAGATAGGAATTCCCGCACTCAGAATTATTGCAATAAACTTTATGCTTGCCGGATTCTGTATTATCTCCATTTCCGTTTTTCAGGCTATCGGAAACCCAAGTCACTCCTTTATCATTTCGGTGTGTCGCCAGCTTGTCGTTCTTATTCCCTCGGCATGGCTTCTTTCAAAGACGGGAAAGCTGAATCTTGTATGGTTTTCATTCCCGATTTCTGAGCTCGTTTCCGTACTTATGTGCGCATTTTTCCTTATAAAAACTCTTAAAAAATTGCATGAAATCGAAGAATAATTATTAGTAGAAAATCTTTTAAGGAGCGCCGATATAATGGAATTTTCTTTTTCTTCTCTTTTGTCAGAAATGAATATTTGCGCCGATGCGAAAAATTTTGATGTTTTTCGTAAAGAGCTTCTTTCTGCAAATGAAGTGATGAATCTTACGGCAATAACCGATCCGCAGGAAGTAAATCTGCGTCATTTTGCAGATTCTCTCTCTCTTCTTTCGGCATATGATTTTTCAGATAAACGGGTGATAGACGTTGGATGTGGGGCAGGGTTTCCGGGGCTTCCTCTCCGTCTTGCAAAAAAAGACATCTCGCTTACTTTACTTGATGCGCTCGCAAAGAGGATAGGGTTTTTACAGGGAGTATGTGACCTTCTCTCTCTTTCGGATGTAGAATGTATCCATGCCCGCGCTGAAGAGCTTGCCGCAAACGAAAGCTACCGTGAGAGCTTTGATATTGCCGTTTCGCGGGCAGTTGCAGATCTCCGTATGTTGTGTGAGCTTACTCTTCCTTTCGTCAGGGTTGGCGGCGTTTTTCTCGCTATGAAGGCACGTGACTGTGATGATGAGATAAAGAGTGCTGAAAATGCTGTTAAAACACTTGGCGCTATATTTGAGAAGCGCGTGGATTACACACTCCCTACAACTGATATAACACACACTGTTCTCATTTTCCGTAAAACAGAACCTACACTCAATCGTTATCCGAGAAGATTTGCAAAAATAAAAAGCCAACCGCTTTAAGGCAGATGCCGTACTTATCCACGGAGAGTAAACTGGTATGAAAAGGATTAGATTTACAACAACACAAATTATACTGCTGAGTTTTCTTTTGGTAATATTTCTTGGAAGTGTTCTTTTGGCATTGCCGATAAGTTCAGCTGACGGGGTTGCCGTGCCTTATATCGATGCTCTGTTCACGGCAACAACTTCAACCTGCGTTACCGGTCTCGTAACACTGCCAACCGTTTCAACATGGAGCGTTTTTGGTCAGGTTGTTATACTTATACTGATACAGATTGGCGGGCTCGGAGTTATCACGATCATGACAGGATTGATGCTTCTCTTGAACAGAAAACTTGGCATCGAAGACAGCTTGCTGATTCAAGACGCTTTCAATCTCAACACAATGGCGGGACTTGTCAAGTTTGTCAAGAACGTGTTATTCGGCACGCTGATCCTCGAGGGAATTGGTGCAGTTCTTTATATGCTCGTTTTCATTCCCGAGTTTGGCGCAAAAGGTATTTGGATATCGGTATTCAATTCAGTTTCTGCCTTTTGTAACGCAGGTATTGACATTATTGCGGAAAACAGCCTTTGTAATTACGCCACAAATCCCTTAATTAACATCGTAACCTCTGCGCTCGTAATTCTCGGAGGCCTTGGATATATCGTATGGTGGGACATTCTCCGAACATTTAAGAGTCGTTCACCGAAAAACAGAAAAATATTCAGACACCTTTCCTTACACAGCAAAATAGCCATTACCTTTACGGCAGGTCTCATCCTTGTCGGTGCAATTCTCATATTTATTTTTGAATATAAAAATCCTCTGACTATTGGAAATATGAACTTATTCGATAAAATTCAAGTTTCTTTCTTTCAATCGGTCACAACGAGAACCGCAGGTTTTGCATCTGTTCCGCAAGAAAATCTGACAAATGCCTCTGCTTTCGCATCTGTTATTCTGATGTTAATCGGCGGGTCACCGGTGGGAACGGCAGGCGGTATGAAAACCGTAACTATAGCAGTACTTATCTGCTCGGCATTCGCTACCATCAGAAACAGGAACAGCGCAGGCATTTTCGGCCGTCGCATTTCCGATGACTCGGTGAAAAAGGCTGTTGCCGTGGTCATAATGTTCCTTACGATCTGTTACTCCTCAACGGTGCTTATACTGGCAACGAGCAACGCTTCTGCCATTGATGTATTTTATGAAACGGTCAGTGCAACCGCAACCGTCGGTCTTTCAAGAAATTTCACGGCATCACTCAACGCATTTGGAAAACTTATTATAATTTCAACCATGTATTTTGGTAGAGTAGGTCCCATATCGCTCGCGATCGCTTTGGGCAGAAAGAATGAAAGCCAGAATGTTATTTCCGAGCCGACGGAAAATATCAGTATCGGATAAAGGAGAAAAGTTATGAAAACTAAGAAAACATACGCAGTCTTTGGTCTCGGGAGATACGGTAGGGCAGTAGCAAGAGAACTTGTCGAGAACGGCATGGAGGTTATTGCAGTAGATTCTGACCAAAAAATTGTGAATGATGCAGCTGCATATTTGCCTGTTTGCAAGTGTGCAGATGTAACCGATTCAGAGGTCATTTCCCGTCTTGGTATCAGCAACATTGATACCGTAGTCGTTTGTATGGCGAGTAATCTTGAAGCAAGCGTAATGGCTGTTACGCTCTGCAAGGAAGCAGGCGTCAAGTGCGTTATTGCAAAATGCGCCAACGAGATGCACCAAAAGATATTACTTCGTGTTGGTTCGGACAAAGTTGTTTTTCCCGAGAACGAGTCCGGCATCCATCTTGCCAATAATCTTCTTAGTTCCGGCTTTATTGATATGCTCTCTCTGTCGAAAGATGTGTCAATAGTCGAGATCGACGTGAGGGAAGAGTGGAAAGGCAAAAATTTGATTGAATTGAATCTTCGCAAAAAATACGGTTTCAATATCGTTGCTATAAAAAAAGGTGAAGAGGTAAACGTAAATATCAATCCCGAACAGCCTCTTGAAGCAGAAAACACGCTGATTGTTATCGCAAATATAGCTAAGTTGGAAAAGATAAAGTAAGTTTCACAAAGCACTGTTCATACGTAGCCGATTTACGTAAATTGTTAAAGTTCTCAGGCTGTTTCCCACAAGTACGCATAATGAGGATTTCGCCGCACATTGCTTGCTAATAACATGGATACTCAACAAGCAATAAGGATTTTTGCAATTTAAATCAATATAATTTTTTCTCTAAAAAACAAAAACAACCGCAGTTTTGATAACATACGGTTGTTTTTAATTTTAATATTACTTATTGTAATTATTATAACGTCTGCGTGGGGGGCGTGACGGACGTGCATCAGGACCGGTGTAGTTGATGATAACACGTCTGTTCGGATCTGTTCCGACAGAGGATGTGGATATATTTTCTTTATCCTGAAGTGCGGCATGAATGATATGACGCTCATATGCGTTCATCGGCTCTAAAGCCTTGCTTCTCTTATATTTGAGAACCTGACTTGCAGCACGCTCTGCAAACTTTACAAGAGATTCTTCTCTCTTTTCGCGGTAATTTTCTGCGTCAAGAAGAACACGAACCTTTTCTTTACCGGAGCCGTTAACCGCAAGATTTGCAAGATGCTGAAGAGCATCAAGCGTTTCTCCGCGACGTCCGATTATTCCGCCAAGGTTTTCACCGACAATTTCAAAGCTTACTGTTCCTTCATCCGAGCACTTATGCTGTTCAAGATGAACATCCTCGCAGATAAATGAAAGAACCTTGGAAAGAAACTCTGCAGCCTCGCCCGTTGCCGGAACAGTCTCCTTTTTTTCCTTCTTTTCTTCTTTAACTACCTGCTTTTCAGCCTTCTTTTCAATCTTTTTTTCTTCTTTTTCTGCCTTTTTCTCTTTTTTTACGGAAACAGGCTCATCAGCTCCAATAACAGTCATAAGAATTTTTGCAGGAACTGCACCGATTCCCAAAAATCCGGACTTCGGATTTTCAAGAACTTCAACGGTAACATCTTCGCGCTGAAGAGAAAGCTCCAAAAGACCTTTTTCTATAGCGGCATCTATTGTCTTTGCACTGATTTCAATACTCTGTGCCATCTTTTATTTTTCCTCCCCGGCTTTTTTAGCCTTATTTTTGTAATATGCTGTAAGAATCGGCTCCTGAACTGCAGTCAAAACATTTGATATAATCCAGTAAAGTCCAAGACTTGCAGGAACCATAAATGCAATCCAGACCGACATAAGCGGCATCATAATATTCATCATACCGTTTGTTGCAGCTGCCTGCTCGGTAAGCTGTGTTCCCTGACTGCGTCGAATAAGAATATTCGAAAGCCACGCTGTCAGACCGGAAAGAACAGGAATTATCCAAAGAATCGTGATGTACTTGAAATTCGGAATCAAAGACAAATCAATTCCGAGAAAATTAAAATCAAGATCTGTAAGATTCGGAGTAATGCTTGCCACAATGTCCGGATACTTTGACAGGAGAGAAGAAACATCAATCTGAAGCATATATCCGCTTGTGGAAGTAATCTTTGCACCTGCCGCACGGAAAGCATCGGCAAGCGCCTGAATCTGTTCGGGTGTAATGTCAAAAATGTAAGTAAGCGGCTGACGTACAACAGAATAAAGCCCTATCATAATAGGAAGGGTTATAAGCATCGGCAGACATCCGCCGAACATTGAAACCCCTTCTTTTTTATAAAGCTTCTGTGTTTCAAGCGCATAGCGCTCTTTATCATCCTTATACTTTTTTTCGAGCTCACGAAGCTTCGGCTGAAGCTTTTGCATTTCCATCATGCTTTTTTTGCTTTTCATCTGGAAAGGCAAAATTACAAGCTTTGAAAGAAGAGTAAAGATGATTATTGCCACACCGTAATTTCCGACAAAATTATAACAAATCTTTAAAAGCCACCCGAACGGCTCTACTATTAATGCTGTAAACATAAATATAAAAACCTCCGGTTTTGATGATTAATACATTACGGTACGGGATCGTATCCCGATTTTTTAGAGAACGGATGACACCGCAAAATTCTTCTTATTGCAAGATATCCGCCCTTGAAGACGCCGTATTTTTCAATTGCCTCAAGCGCATATGCCGAGCAGGTAGGCGTAAAGCGGCAACACGGCATACGGTTTGGGGATACGCAACGTCTGTAAAATCTGATTAAAAATATGAGAAGACTCTTCATTCCTTCTCCTCCGAAAGAAGCCCTAAACTTCCGGATAACTTGAGAAGGTTCTTCTCTATCTCACAAAAGGAAACGCTTGCAGCACGGACACGTGAAACAATGATAATATCATATCCCGGCAAAAAGCGACCTTCGTTTATCCGATACGCCTCGCGGATGCGTCGGCGCACGCGATTGCGCACAACGGCTTTTCCAACCTTTGTGCTTACGGTAATACCTATTCTGTTAGAGCTTAATTTGTTTTTTCTTGCATACATTGCAAGAACGGGTGACACTGCACTTTTACCGCGTTTATAAATCATTCTGAAGTCGCGGTTGAGCTTGATTGAAACCGTTTGTTTCATAAAAATATCTCCGTATAAAAGAAAAAGCCCGGACGGGATAAAAAATCCAGGACGCGTCATGAGCTAAATCTTTTTTGCGGAGCGGAGCTTTCTAAAATTTCTTCCGCTCCGGCGTATTGTGACTTAGTGAGTAAGCCTGTTTCTGCCCTTAGCGCGGCGTGCAGAGAGAACCTTGCGTCCGTTGCGGGTTGCCATTCTCTTGCGGAAACCGTGAACCTTTGAGCGATGAAGCTTTTTCGGCTGATAAGTACGTACCATTATTTTACACCTCCGATAATAATTTTGATGCGTAAGGTTTTATACCTTGACACACTTATTCGATACAGTGTCATTGTCTATTATAAAATAAGTCATAGCAAATTGTCAACTGTTTTTTTGTTATTTTTAAAATTTCATTGGTAAAATTCAATTTTCTTTAATTATAATATGTAAATTATTATTTACAAAAATGCTGTTTTCTGTTATAATAATAAAGTAAAAATTATAGTGGGGGAAATTGACCTATGAACAATGCCGCAGATGTCTTAAAGAGAGTTCTGCAAATAATGAAAGAAGAATATGGCCTGCTTGAAGTTACTATCCAGACATGGTTTGAGGATATCCGCGCAGTAGAGCTTCGTGATGATTGCCTGGTTCTCGTTACGCCCGCAGACTTCAAAAAAACGACCATTGAAAAATATTATACTCAAAAGATAAACGATGCTCTTTTCGCACTTTTTTCGGTTCCGATGAAATTTGCGATTTATACAGAAGATGAATATGAGGGCTCTCTTTCTCCGGAAACACAGACCTTCTCAAACTACGATGAATATTCATTTGAAAAATTTATTGTCGGTTCGTCCAACAAATTTGCTCATGCCGCAGCAAAGGCTGTTGCAGAGATGCCGGGAACAACCTACAATCCTCTTCTTATTCACGGTGGCTCCGGGCTTGGAAAAACCCATCTTCTTTACGCTATTGCAGGAACAATAAGAAAGAAAAATCCAAAAGCTAAAATAACATACATAAAGAGCGAGGATTTTACTATAGAGCTTATCGCTGCAATACAAAGCGGAACTCTTCCTCAATTCCGCGAAAAATACAGAAACTCCGATATTCTTTTGGTTGACGATATCCAGTTTATCGCAGGCAAAGAAAGCACGCAGGAAGAATTTTTCCATACCTTCAATGCTCTTCATGAATCCCACAAACAGATTGTTCTTACATCTGACCGCCCGCCGAAAGAAATGGCAAAGCTTGAAGAAAGACTTAAAACTCGTTTTGAATGGGGGCTTCTTGCAGACATTGAGCCTCCGGACTTTGAAACACGAATGGCTATCGTAAGCCTTAAAGCAGACCTTATAGGTCTTAAGCTTACAACTGAACAGAAAGAGCTTATCTCAAATAACGTTACCGCTAACGTCCGCCAGCTTGAAGGTGCGGTACATAAGCTTCTTGCTTATCGCGATCTTCTTCAGGATACTGACGGTCTCCAGGCTGCAGAACGTGCCATACGTGACATATTTGCAGAAAACCCGTGGATTAATCCGACACCGGAGTTTATTATCAAGGCTGTTGCAAAATACTTTGAAATTGACGCTTCCGACATTCTTGGTAAAGACCGCTCTTCAAAGGTTTCCGAGCCGAGAAAAATAGCAATGTATATGGTCCGCCATATGACGCATGAATCCTTCCCGAAAATGGGAAAGGTTTTCGGAAAAGACCACACTACCATTAAATACGCGGTTGACTCGCTTGAAGAACAGCTTAAAACAGATCAGGCGCTGAAAGAAAAAATCGCAGATGTTAAAAACTCGGTTCTCACTCCGTAAATAAAAATTTTTCCACAGGATGTCTGTGGATTTCACAGGGAAAGGCTTGGGATAAAAGTTATCCCAAGGTATCCTGTTTAAAACTTCATCCTTTTTCCAAAAGATGCTTTGGAGTCGCAATTCGCTTTATTTTGCCGAAAAAAACACTTTTCCACAATTTCCACAGGCCCTACTATAAATACTAAAATATATATTATATTCTTTTATAAAGAAGAATATTCGCTTTTTAAGAAAAAAATAAAAAATATATCATAGCACGAAAAAACGACTAATTATAAATCTATAAATTTCCGCAGAAAGGAAAATCAGTTATGAAATTTGTTTGTGAAAAATCAGTTCTGTCATCTGCAATTGCAAAAACATCATGGGCAGTAGCGACAAAAAGCTCTGTTCCTGTAATGGAGGGTATTCTCATAAATTGCGGACGCGAGCTCACTCTTACAGGATACGACCTGTCTATAGGTATCCGCGTAACCGTTCCGGCGGAAATTGAAGAGCAGGGAATAATTGTTGTAAACGCAAAAATTTTCTCTGATATTATCCGTTTGCTTCCTGATGAACCCGTAACATTTACAACAGACGATAATCTTATGGCAACCGTTACCTGCGGAAATGTTCGTCACGAAGTTGTTTGTCTTTCAGCAAAGGATTTCCCGTCTCTTCCGGATATTGAAAAAAAGTACTTTTTAAATCTTCGTCAGGGTGACCTTAAGAAAATGATTTCTCAGACCATTTTTGCAATAAGCGGAGATGAATCAAAGCCTGTTCATACCGGTTCTCTTTTCGATGTAGAGGGAAACCGCGTAACGGTTGTTTCAGTTGACGGTTTCCGTCTTTCCTACAGAACAGCAGAAATCGAAAACGAAAGCGAAGAAGAAAATTTCCATTTCGTTGTTCCCGGGCTTACTCTTAAGGAAGTTGAAAAGCTCTGTGCAGAGTCTGATGAAGAAGCATCAATCTGTGTCGGTAAAAAACATATCATTTTCCGTCTTGGCGGATCGATGATTATTTCAAGAATTCTTGAAGGTGAGTTTTTAAATTATAAGAAAGCTGTTCCGAAAAGCGGTACATTTAAGGTTCGCGTAAACCGCCGTGATCTTATAACAACGATCGAGCGAGTTTCAATTCTTATAAGCGAAAGAATAAAAAACCCGATTCATTTGCAATTTTCGGAAAATACGCTCTTTATTTCTTGCCGTACACCTGTCGGAAGCTCTCAGGATGAATGTGCTCTTCTTAATAAAGGCGAAAATCTTGAAATAGGCTTTAACCATAAGTTTATTCTTGATGCTTTGCGTGCGTCTCCGGATGATGAGCTGGATCTTGAGCTTAATACACATGTAGCTCCTATCCTTATCACTCCGCCGGAGGGGGGAGAGTATCTCCACCTTATTCTTCCTGTTCGTCTTAAAGCAGAATAATGCAGATAAAAAGATTAAAGCTTTCTGATTTTCGCAATTATGAAAATGAAGAAATAGAGTTTTCAGAAGGTCAGAATATTATTTTCGGTGAAAATGCGCAGGGTAAAACAAATCTTCTCGAATCGATTTTTTATCTTTCCTGTTTAAAACCGTTTCGCGGAAGCCGTGATGCGGATGCAATAATGAAAGAGCGTGAATATGCAGAGATAAAAGGAACTTTTATAGCTTATGAACGTGATGTTGAAGTAAAATGTATTCTTTCACGGACCGGAAGACAGATTTTTGTTAACGGTGTAAGGGAAAGAAGCCCACGCAATCATATAGGTCTTATAAAAACAGTTGTTTTTTCTCCGGATGATCTTCAGCTTATAAAAGAAGGTCCTGCGAGAAGGCGCAGATATATGAATATAGCTTTGTCTCAGATGCTTCCGGCATACATTGAAGCTCTTGCAGAGCATAACAAGCTGATAGAGAGTAAGAGAAAAATTCTCAAGGATGAGAAAAGCAGGCATATATATTATGATTATGTAGATGTTTTAAATGAAAAGCTGGCGAAATGCGCGGCATACATAACGTATGAGCGCGGAGAGTTCATAAAAGCAATTAATGTAACTGCAAGCGAAACAATGAAAAAAATCTCCGGCGGAAAAGATGTTATTTCTGTAAAATATAATTGCGACAGCGCGATTTCAAACCATACTGATAAGAATAATGCAAGATTTATTCTTGAACATCTCAAACGCCGGAAAGAAGCGGAATTTGCAAGTGGATTTTGTCTTGTTGGAACTCACAGAGATGATTTTACCGTATCGGTAAACGGAAACTCTGCCCGTGATTTCGGATCTCAGGGACAGATACGTTCGTGTGTGCTGTCACTTAAGGTTGCCGAACATGCTGTGATAGAAAAGGATTCAGGAGAAGCGCCTATTCTTCTTCTGGATGATGTTTTAAGCGAGCTTGACCCATCGCGCCGATCCTTTCTTTTAAATGACGTAAATCGCGGACAGACGATAATAACCGGTTGCGATCCAAGTATGTTTTCTGAGCTTTCAAAAGGAAGGATATTTACGGTTGAAGGCGGCAGGATTATAGATAAAAAGAATAATGAATGATGAAGGAGTTTTATAAGTGTTTCTTCATATAGGAAGAGGAAAATTACTTCCGAAATCAAGCATAATCGGTGTTTTTGATCTTGAGATAACATCTCAGTCAAAAAGGACACGTGCTTTTCTTGCACAAAAGGAAAAAGCAAACCATGTAATAAACGTGTGTGATGATATTCCACGCTCGTTTATTGTAACGCGTGACGGCAACCGTGAGCGCGTATATATATCTCAAATTTCTTCACAAACACTTCAAAAAAGAAGTGAGGAGCTTATCCAGGAATAAAAATTTCATTTCCGGTATGAAGAATGCTGAATAATTGGAAAAACAATGTTCTTATTGAAATAATTTTGCATTTTGCACTTTGCACTTTGCATTAAAAAAGCGGAGGTTTTTTTAATATGGCAGATACAGTAGAAACAGTAGATACCGTTGTAAACGGCAGCTATGATGAAAGTAATATTCAGGTTCTTGAGGGGCTTGAAGCGGTACGCAGACGTCCGGGTATGTATATAGGCTCAACAGCCGAGGCAGGTCTGCATCACCTTGTATATGAAATTGTTGATAACTCAATTGACGAAGCACTGGCAGGTCATTGTTCATGTATCAATGTTGATATCCGCGACGGGGATATTATAAGCGTTACCGATAACGGGCGCGGTATCCCGACCGGTACTCACGCAACGGGAAAATCTGCCCTTGAGGTTGTTTTTACCGTACTTCACGCAGGCGGTAAGTTCGGCGGTGGCGGATACAAGGTTTCCGGCGGTCTCCACGGCGTTGGTGCGTCTGTTGTTAACGCGCTTTCAGAGTGGCTTGAGGTTGAGGTTTGTGACGGCGAGAATATCCACTATATGCGTTTTTGCCGCGGAGATATAGAAACTCCTATAAAGATTATAGGTAAGGGAACCGAGACCGGAACAAAGGTTACATTTAAGCCGGACCGTGAGATTTTTGATACAACGGTATTCAATTATGAAATACTGCAGAAGAGATTGCAGCAGCAGGCTTTCCTTAATGCAGGTGTACGCATTGTGCTCTCTGACCTTCGTCCTACGGAAGACGGAAGTGAGGGAAAACACGATGATTTCTGCTATGAGGGCGGTATCCGTACGTTTGTTGAATACTTAAACGGCAAGATAAAGAAAGAGGTTATACATCCCGATGTTATTTATGTTGCGGGAACGAAGGATGACAACATTGCAGAAGTTGCGATGCAGTATAACGACGGATATAATGCAAATATAATTTCATTTGCAAATAATATTAACACAACCGAAGGCGGTATGCACGAAACAGGCTTTAAAACTGCTCTTACTCGCGTTATAAATGAATATGCGCGCAAATCAAAGATGATAAAAGAGGATGAAAAGCTTGAAGGCACGGATATGCTTGAAGGTCTTACCTGCGTAATTTCTGTTAAGGTTTTAGAGGCACAGTTTGAAGGACAGACAAAAACAAAGCTTGGTAATGCTGCTGTAAGAACGCTTGTTACCAATATGGTAAATGACAAGCTTTCAACCTTCTTCGAGGAAAATCCAAAGGTAGCAAAGGCGATTGTAGGCAAAACTATAGATGCCGCTCACGCGCGAGAGGCGGCACGCCGCGCTAAGGAAAATGCACGAAGAAAGGGACCGCTTGATTCCCTTTCTCTTCCCGGTAAGCTTGCCGACTGTCAGGTTAAGGATCCGCGCCTTTCCGAGATATATATCGTCGAGGGAGACTCGGCTGCAGGATCGGCAAAGGAAGGCCGCGACAGAAGGTTCCAGGCAATTCTTGCTCTGTGGGGAAAGATGCTTAACGTTGAAAAGGCACGTGCAGATAAAATTTATAATAACGATAAGTTGTCACCTGTTATTGCCGCACTTGGTACGGGAATTCTTGCAGATTGCAACTTAGAGAAGCTCCGTTATCATAAAGTTGTTATTATGTCGGATGCTGACGTTGACGGTGCACATATCAGAACGCTTCTATTAACGTTCTTCTTCCGCTTTATGCGTCCGCTTGTAGAGGCAGGACATATCTATTTTGCTATGCCGCCGCTCTATAAGGTATATAAGGGAAAGCAGGAAAAATATTGCTATGATGATGATGCACTTGCAGCAGCGCTTGCCGAAATGGGCGAGGATGCAAAGATACAGCGCTTTAAGGGTCTTGGTGAAATGGATCCGGAGGAGCTTTGGGAAACAACTATGAACCCGGAAAACCGAGTTCTTGCGCGAGTTACGCTTGAAGATGCGATTGCTGCTGACGAAACGTTCACTCTTCTTATGGGCGAAAAGGTTGAACCACGCCGCGAATTTATCGAGCAGAACGCAGGTTATGTAACCAATCTTGACGTGTAAGGTGTCAGAAGTCAATACTTAATAAAAACTAAAATAATTTTGCATTTTGCACTTTGCATTTTGCATTAAAAAAAACCCGGAGGTTTTTTTGTACTATGTCTAAAAATAAAAGAGAAGAAAAACCGCTTAATCATCTTGAAATAGAAAAAATAATAGATGTTGAGCTTAATTCTGAAATGAAGCGCGCATATATCGACTATTCAATGTCGGTTATCGTTGGCCGTGCGCTTCCTGATGTGCGTGACGGATTAAAGCCTGTTCACCGCCGTATTCTTTACACTATGTATGAGGACGGGCTTACACCTGATAAGGCATACAGAAAATCGGCAACCACTGTCGGTGACGTGCTTGGCAGATACCATCCGCATGGTGACAGCTCGGTTTACGATGCAATGGTTCGTCTTGCACAGCCGTTCTCACTGCGCTATCCGATGGTTGACGGTCACGGAAACTTCGGTTCTGTTGACGGCGACCCCGCTGCTGCTTATCGTTATACAGAAGCGCGTCTTTCAAAGATTGCGCTTGAAATGCTTGCAGATATTGATAAGGAAACGGTTGATTTCCAGCCAAACTTTGACGGATATCATCAGGAGCCGTCTGTTCTTCCGTCCCGCATACCGAGCCTTCTTGTAAACGGAAGTAACGGTATTGCCGTCGGTATGACCACTAACATCCCGCCGCACAACCTCTCCGAGGTTATTGACGCGACGATTGAGGTTATAGATAATCCAGAGGCTACACTCTCTGACCTTATGGAACATATCAAAGGTCCGGATTTCCCGACAGCCGGTGTTATTATGGGTATGGCGGGCATCCGCGCGGCGTACTCTACCGGTAAGGGACATCTCAAGGTTCGTGCAAAAACCGAGATTGAGGAGTTTGACAACGGACGCTTCCGTATCGTTGCAACCGAGCTTCCGTATATGGTAAACAAAGCTCGTCTCATCGAGCATATTGCAGAGCTTGTTAAGAATAAGGTTATAGAAGGAATCACTCATATTCAGGATGAGAGTAGCCGTGAGGGTATCCGCGTTGTTATCGAGCTGTCACGTACTGCTAATCCGCAGGTTGTTCTTAATATGCTTTTCAAGCATACTCAGATGCAGTCTACCTTCGGCGTAATTCTTCTTGCTCTTGTTGATAACAAGCCGAAAACTCTCTCGCTCCGTGATATTCTTGATCAGTATATAATGTTCCAGAAGGACGTTATAAGAAGAAGAACAGCGTATGAGCTTAAAAAGGCAGAGGCAAGAGCACATATATTAGAAGGTCTCCGTATCGCTCTTGACCATATCGACGAGATTATAAGAATTATCCGCACAAGCTATAATGACGCAAAGCAGCGCCTTATGGAAACATTTGGTATGAGCGATGTTCAGGCTCAGGCAGTTTTGGATATGCGTCTTGCAAGACTTCAGGGACTTGAGCGCGAGAAGATTGACAATGAGTATAACGAGCTTATGAAGAAAATTGCGTTCTGCAAAGAGGTTTTAGAGTCTGACGCTCTTGTTGCAGGCATCCTTAAGGATGAGCTTACCGTAATTAAGGATAAATACGGTGATGAAAGAAGGACGGAAATTGTTCCGGTCGATGATGAAATTGACCTTGAGGATTTGATACCGGTTGAGGATTGTGCATATACTCTCACTCACCGCGGATATATAAAGCGTATGCCGATTTCTACATACCGCTCACAGAACCGCGGAGGACGCGGCGTTTCCGGTATGAAGCAGAAGGAAGAGGATTTTGTGACAACTATGTTCACGGCATCCAGCCATGATTGGCTTCTCTTCTTCACAACACGCGGCAGAATGTACCGCATGAAGGGATATCAGGTACCTGAATCAAGCCGTACTGCAGTAGGTATGAACATAGTAAACCTTATTGCGTTCGAGCCGGATGAAAAGGTAACTGCAATGCTTTCGATAAAGGAATTTGATGATGAGCATTATCTTGTAATGGCAACCCGCGCAGGTGTTGTAAAACGAATTGCGCTCTCCCGTGTTGACTCAAGCCGCAAGGCAGGTGTCCGCGCGATAGGTCTTGACGATGACGATGAGCTTATTTCCGTAATGCTTGCAGCTGAGGACAGCGAGGTATTTCTTGCAACACGCCGAGGTATGGCAATCAAGTTCAAGGCTTCAGACATCCGCGCAACAGGAAGAGAAGCCGGCGGTGTTTACGGTATTGACCTTGCAGAAGGCGATTATCTTATCGGAGCAGAGGTTATTTGCGAAGGCAAGGATGTTCTTACCGTTACTGAAAAGGGTTACGGTAAACGCACAGAGGCATCTGAATACCGTTTGCAGAACCGTTACGGTAAGGGTATAATGAATTATAACATTTCAGAGAAAACTGGTGAAATAGCAAGCGTTATTATGGTTGATGACACCAATGATGCTATGATAATATCCGATGACGGTGTTATAATAAGAATGCCGGCAAAAACAATCAGCACTTTCGGCCGTGTAACGCGCGGTGTTATTCTGATGCGCGTCGGCGAGGATGTAAAGGTTATTTCTGTTGCCGCCGCTCCGCACGAGGAAGAAAGTGAAGAAGCTTCTGAAACCGGTGATGCGATCACCGAAAATACCGAAGCAGAAGAATAATCATATTATCAAAGGGGTTCTCTTGCGAACCCCTTTGAAACCCCACGCTTTGTCGCCGGATAAAGCAGCGGATAAATTATCGCGCTTATCACAGAGCCTTTCGCTAAATGCAAAATTGAAATTTTGCACGCTCAGGCTTGCCTGTGCTTTCGCTGTAATTTATAACCGCTTGGCTTTATAGGCGACATACTATCCCGGTATGTTAGTGAAGCTCCGGGTGCAGGGTCGCAACCCTGCTCGTTTTAAGGGGATTTTCAAGGGGAAAATCGAAATCCCCCTTGAATTCGGTTTGCTTCTTTGCCATCGATGCGTTAAGAAAATATGCCGGTGGCATATTTTTAGCAATCGACCGCAGCGGCTATGCCGCGAGGAACTCGGTTGGTTAAAGAAGGCCCGCCTGGCAGGGCAAGAATTTTGCGGTTTCCCGCAAGCGAAGAAATGAAAAAGAAATACATTTTAAATGTTTTTTGCAGACAGAGGTCTTTTACTATGAAACATATAACAATTCACACCGACGGCAAGAACTGCTGACG
>JAFQVE010000351.1 GCA_017408185.1 Oscillospiraceae bacterium
TGACTTAAGCATTCTCTTGAATTTCGGGTTTTCAAAGAGGTTATATTCTCCGGCTTTATCGTAGCCGTCAAGAGCTTCTCCCATAAGTACAAGGTTATCGACCCAAGCTGTATTATAACCTGCGGCGGCTTCATTTCCGTGGCCATCACGGTCAACAACATTGATAATCTGCGGATATACGTTTCCACCCGTAACATTGCTGTATCCAGTCTGCTTTCCTGCCCGGAATACGAACTTGAGCCATTCCTGAGTTTCCGGCATTGTATCAAGAACAACTGCCGCAAGAATATGGAGCTTTTCAGGAACAGTGAAGTTTGCGCTTATGCGATAATCGCGGATACGCTTGTTAATTTCACGGAGATATCTGTTTTCAATATTTGTTCTGATTGCAGCTGCACTTGTCTTCGGATTCTCAAGATTCATTTTCGCAGCTTTGTCGGAAAGGTATTTGATTACCGCTTCATCTTCATATGCAGGCCAGAGCGCATCATATGCCGGAACAATCTGTAATGCAGTGGTGCAATCGTGAAGTCTTCCAAGAATCCCTCCGCGGCTTGTTCCTTTAATTGTTCCGTCGGCATATTTCGTTACCATACTACCATCGGCAAGAAGGAATGTCGATCCAAGATGCGATACATCAAAATCAGGGTATACGTCAGCAACACGGTCGAGGAGTATTGCACCGGCTCTGCCGTATTTTGCTTCTCCCGTGTAGAGATATGCCATACCAAGACTTTCAATGGCATCCGGGATTGTCTCTTCCCAGATTCCCCATGTATTGTAGTAGGCAATAAAGGGTTTACATCTTATTTCGGTGGAGCCGTTCTTTACTTCATATTCATATTCATAGCCCCAACCATCGTCAACTGCCCAAAAATCAACCTCCTCCGAAGCAACTCCGAGTGTTGTGCCAACTTCACCGTAAAGATTGTTTTTCAGATATCCCTTACCGTAACCGTAATATTCGCGCCATGCATCACTTCCACGCTCTCCTACATCTGTTTCGCACTCACAATTTTCGCCGTTTGTGCAAACAAATTTTTCATGATGCCTCTGTAGTGCAAGTTCATAATCCCAATTTCCGTTTGCATCAACACCAAGTTCATAGAAGCTGCCAAAATCATTTGACGGGAAACGACGCTTACAATCAGGACACTGAATCTTCCACGGATCATTAAATACATTTATGTTCCAAGGATAAAGACCATATTTGTTGCTGAGTTCTTTGTCACAATATATGCAAATATATGCGCCGGTATCACCGAAACGATATGACAGATCGAGCGAGCGAGGAAGTTCCTGAGTTGTAACAAGATCATAAAGTTTATCTTCTCCGCGCTCAACAAACTCGTCTGCTGCCTTTATCCATTTATTATACTCATCTATTGCCCAATCATATTTTTTAATATTGCGTTTTGCATTTGCCACCTTTTCATCGGTGTAATAGCTTCTTCTCGTCTTTCCGCTCCCGACGATAACAGTATATTCTCCGACAACGGAATCTCCGTCATACGTTGCGATAACTTCGATTTTTCCTTCACCGTTTCCGATGCCTGTTACAACTCCGTTTTCATCTACGGAAACAATGTCCGGAGTAAGGCTTCGGAAGGAGAGCGTTGTTCCTTCTCTGTACTGCGGAATATCTGCCTCATAGGTTACAAGGCTCTTATCAAGTGTTACCGTATCGCCGATTCCGACCGCTTCCGTCCAAGCACCGCCGACAGACGCAATCGGGTTTGTTCCGCTGAAGACAAAATCCTCATAATAGAGATACATCTTCTTTGTTGCAGCACGTCCCGTCATCATAATGACAGTGAGATATTCGCCGGGTTCTTCTGCATACACATCACCGAGATAGGTTTCAGTTGTTGCATTAGCTGCATTCCATGCTTCAGCATCGGGGTTATGGCTGTTGATACACCCTACTCTGTATTCGTCGGTGAGGAAATCAGCCACCTTTTCGCCGTCCTTCGGCACCGGGATAAAGTACA
>JAFQVE010000352.1 GCA_017408185.1 Oscillospiraceae bacterium
CGATGTTTGCCGCATGGCTGCACAAATAGGTTATGACGGAATAGAATTCCGGGGAGAACCGCCGGTTGAAATGGAGGGACTTTCCTTTCGTGAATATTGTGAGGAAATAGCGGCGGCAAAGAAAAAGTATTCGCTTTCGGATATTCTTTTCGGCATTGCGGTGCGCGGATACACAAGCGATGATAAATCGGTGCGGGAAAAGGCAATTTCGGATGTGCTCGAAAAGGTGAAAATTGCAAACGATATCTGCGGAACAACGCTTTGCAATACGTTTGGTGAGGACATTCAGGCAAAAATACCGACAGCACCCGCAGGTGCATATGAGTTTACAGGAAGTGCTGCGGCAACGGAAAAAGATTGGGATATGGCTGTAGATGCATTTGGCAAAATTGGCGCAGAGCTTGAAAAAATCGGTGTGCGATTTGCGTTTGAAACACATATGATTTTTCTGCACGATTTGCCTGAAGCATCAAAACGCCTTGTTGATCTTATAGACAGTCCTGCAATCGGTATTAATATGGATTACGGGAATACGGTATATTTTCCAGAGTATCCGACGGTTGAAGAAACGGTTGAGCTTTACGGAGATAAGCTTTTTTACACTCACCTTAAAAATTCCGTACGTGCTCCCGGAAACGGCAATAAAAGACTTCCGACTGCACTTTCTGACGGAGAGATTAACCATCGGACATATCTGAAAAAGCTTTCCGATGTCGGGTTTAATGGACCGATAGGGATTGAAGCACCGCGGCCGGGTGACCGCGAATATTTCGCAAGGAAGGATTTTGAGTATTTTAAATCGGTGGTAAATGCGTTATAAGGAGAAAACGAAAATGAATAAAAAGGTAACAATGATAATTTGCGGAGATACGGTGCCGACCGAGAGCAATTTTGCCGAATTTATAAACGCAGACAGGGAAAGCCTTATAAGCGATACGCTGTGGGAAAAGATGAAGGATGCGGATTTCAGGTTTTTCAATCTCGAAGTTCCGTTGACTGATAAAGAAGAACCGATTGTGAAGTGCGGACCTAATCTTATAGCACCGGCAGGGTGTGTGAAAGGGCTTAAAAGCTTTGAACCCTCGCTTGTCGGGCTTGCAAATAATCATACGCTTGATCAGGATGTGCAGGGGCTTTTTTCTACGTTTGATGTTTTGTGGGATAACGGCATTCCGTTTATCGGTGCGGGAAAAAATATTGAAGAAGCGGCGAAACCGTATATCTTTGAAAAAAACGGGATAAAGACAGGAATTTATAACTGTGCCGAGCACGAGTTTACCCTCGCGGCAGAAAATAAACCGGGTGCAAATCCGTTTGACGTGTTTGACGGTCCGGAGCATATCCGTGCTCTTCGGAAAGAGTGCGATTATGTTGTGGTTATATATCACGGATGTAAGGAGCATTACCGTTATCCTTCTCCAAACGTACAACGGGCGTGCAGGAAGATGATTGAGTGCGGCGCAGACCTTGTTGTAGGTCAGCACAGCCATTGCGTCGGGTGTGAGGAAGA
>JAFQVE010000043.1 GCA_017408185.1 Oscillospiraceae bacterium
CCTATATATACAGGTAAAAATCCGTGGCGTTTGGGTGGATTGCGTCGTGGACAGTATGTAGGAGCAACTGCTGATGGATTCTCATATAAAGCGGTTACCTCGCGTTTGGATACGGAAAATGAAGCTATCATTGCAATCGCACTGGAAGTAAAGGATGGAGGAAAATATATTCCTTCGCTGACGTATAAAGCAAAAGCGAACGCTCCGATAGTAAATGTATATTTTGCTAAATCTAATGTAACCATCGGAAATTATTCTGTTGGTAACTTCGAGCAAACAATGGGAAACCATGCAGCTATAAAATATTATGTAGCTGGTTTGGGTGATTATAAAATAGGTAGTTTTGATATGTATTCGAGTGAACCAAAGGTAGAAACTCATGTTTTTGATGCGCCTCTTTCACTTGATGGAGAAAGTGTGTACTATCTGTATGTATGTGGTAAAGGGAAAAATGATGGATATATCGGCGATACGGAGTCTGTACAAGGCAAAAATGTTCTCGAAATTCTTCTTAACTCCTTCACTCTCACTCCTGTAGAGGATGAGTCAGCACCGGTTGAGCTCTCCGGCAATATTGCCTTCGCGGCAGGTGCAGATATTCAGTATAAAATTGGTGAGGGCAGCTACACAAACATCGCTGCAAACAACACTGCACAAATCCCGGTTGGCAGCAGTGTAACCGTCAAAGTAACCGATACAGATAACTTCGCAGGCTGGGTTCGCGGAACGAAAGACAGCGGTGTTTGGGTATCGAGTGATCCGGAATATAACTTCAGCATCATGTCTCCGACATACCTTACTCCGATTTACACAACGCCGGAAGAAAATGCAACTCATTCTGTCGAGTTCTGGGATGAAAACGGCGCATATGTTGATACTGTAACAGCAACCGATGGAAAAGCTGTTTTCCCGGATGAAGATAAATACGGTCTTGTCGGCGGAAGCTTTAACGGCTGGTGGCTTAATGCAACAACTCAGCTTAATGCCGGCGATGACGTTGAGGAAGGTATCACCCGCGCAGTGGCAAAGTATAATTATGGCGACTTTGGTAAACCAATTCAAAACAGCAATGCCAGCGCAACTTGCTGGAAACGCGGTGATGTAACGGTTGCTTACGGTGATGAATACACCTTCTATCAGTGGAACGGTACTGCTAATATCACATCTGGTACAGATACAGTTGAAAACAAACCCCTCGTTGTTCTTGATGCAACTCCGGTTGACGGTGCATATATGATAGAATACGACAAGGGCAATGCAAAAGAGATTGTTGAAGCCGGAATCCTTTTCGGAAGTGACGCAGATATAGTCATCGGTTCTACCGACGGATCAAAAGCAGCTTCGCAGAGAAACGGCGATGATAACGGCCACGGTCAGTTCTGCGCAAAGCCGAACACAAAGAGCAGTTATAACTATGCACGCGGCTATCTTATTTACAAGGGAACAGATAACAAGCTTTATGTTATCTATACTGCGGCAGTAGCAACAGCAGCATCTGCACAATAAAGTTCAGTTAAGAGCGGGACACCGGAGATTTTTGCTTCCGTGTCCCGCATATAGACTACGGTAATGACGCCTTAATATTCACAAGGAGGAGAATATGAAAAGATTAATTTCGATATTGCTCACGCTTGCGATGGTATTATCGTTTATTCCGGCAACAACTGTTTTTGCAGCAGAAATGTCGGATATAACGATTGAATATCCGTCGGCTTACGGCAAGGGCGGCGGAGTGGCACAACCATTTTCAAACGCCAATACGCCGGATGTGGAAATATCATATGAAAAGAGCACAAAGCGCATAGAGTGGCTTTCTGCAACGGCAGTTGTTTCGTGGAACAGTGGCGCGCTCAGAATGGTTGCCGGCGAAGCCGGACAGTACGGCGCATATAAAATCCGCGTGCCGAAGGCAGGTAAATATAACATAACAGTGCAATACCGCACAAGAACAAGCGGCGGCAGCGGAGATATGTATATCCTGCCGATAAGCGAGAAGGATAACATTCCTGCAGCGGTTTCTGCGGCAAATGCTATTGGAACGGTAAACTTTTACGGTGAGAATGCATCAAGCGGGGCTGTTCCGTTCAATTCCGAAGGTCCGTTTGAGTGGGAAGCTCAGAGCGCAGACGAATATATAGTTGTATGGGTAGCAAAAGAAAGCGGAGATATGCGTCCTGCAAACCTCATATTCAATGGCGGCTCGGGCAGCACTCCGATAAGCGCAGAGACAGAGCTTTCAAAAAATATGCTCAATCTTGCGGCGGGAGAAAGTGCAGTTATCACAACCTCATCCGTCACGATGAGCGATTTAAAAGCCGGAAACGAGTATATTTCATCGCTCACATACGAAAGCTCGGATGAAAGAATCATAACTGTTTCCGGAAATACCGTAACGGCAAAAGGCGAAGGAACAGCAAAGGTATATACCAAAATTGACGGATTTTTGCTGGACGAAGACGAGATAACCGTCTCAAATTATGAGTTTTCCGGATATTATGCAACGTATCCAATTTGCATTGGCGCGGACGGATATGCAAACGGAGCGTTTGCGTCTCCGAAAGATATTGATTATCCCGGTTCGGGCGGGAGAGTTTCGTGGTTTGATTATAACGGAACCGGAAGTGTTGCAGGTATACCGGAATGGAACGGCGGAGCAGCTGCACTATTCCTCAACCCCGGAGAGTATGGCGCATATAAAATTAACATTCCGGCAAAGGGCTTTTTCGAGGTAACATTAACGTATCTGACGCGCACAAGCGGTGCTGTTGCCGATATGTATCTTCTTCCGGGAGATACGAAAAAAGAGGATATAGCGGATGCTGTAAAGAATGCAGAGCCGTTTATAACCGGAGTTGACTTTTACAGCGCGACAGAGGATAAGGTTCGTCATGAGATAAAAAAAGGCTTTAATGTGGAAAACGATGGCGAGATGATTGTTGTCTGGGTTGGTACCGGCAAGAGTAACGGAAAACAGGTTCGTCCCGTAAAACTGGTTTTCAACGGCGGCAAAAACCTTGCGGTCAGCTATGTTGATTTTACGCTTTCATCAACGCTTAAGCCGAACGTTGCGCTTTATTTATCGGACGGAAGCTCTGTATCAGGCTCGGAAGCGAAGATTACATATACATCTTCGGACGAAACGCTTCTCAAAATAAACAACGAAACCGGGCGGTTCACGGGACTCGGTGCTGGAAAGGTCACGGTTACGGCGAATATAGAGTACAACGGAAAAACGTATGAAAAATCAATACAAAAAACGCTCACCGGAGAAGAAACTCTTCCGTACAGCAATGTTATATCCACTCACCGTCTTTATAAAAAGAGTGAGGATTGGGTGCAGACGATTATAGATGAAGGTGAAACTGCGCCGTATGAAAGAGATGTTCGCAATATAACCTATGATTATACAGAGGGGAACTATTCGTGGTACGGTACAACAGAGAGTAAGCGCAGTGCAGCATATTGTTATCCATATGAAGATGCACCTGACGGAAGAATGCGTATGTACAGGAAGGCGGGAGGCTGGACAGGCTTCCGGGTTATGATTCCGGAAAGAGGAAGATACTCAGTTCATTTGGAGGCAATAAACTATTACAGCGGCGAAGGCGCGTCTGATGTATATGTAATTCCCGCTGAAATACTACCGGAGAATGCAGAAGCTTATCTTACCGAGGATTATTATGTCGGAACGGTAGATACGCTCGATCCGCTTCTACCGGAGCTTGCGCTCAAGGACGAGTGGATAGGCGAAGTGAATATTCCGGAAGCCGGAGAATATGCAGTTATATTCAGGGCAAAGGTGGATTGCTATACGACAATACGCTCCGTAACGTTCGACGGAACGGCAGGAATGAAAAAGGTTGAGCTTTCGGCAGAAAAAACCGCAATGGAGATAGATGATGAAGTTAAAACCTCGCTTTCTGCATACTACCTTGACGGAACTCCGATTTCGGAGGACAATATTTCTGTTGAGTATTCGTCCGAAAACCCCGAAATAGCGCGGGTTTCCGATGATGGAACGATTACGGGAAAAGCTGAAGGAACAGCGAAGATAATTGCAAAGGTAACCTGCGGCACAGAGAGAAGAAGCACTTATCTTATGGTATCGGTAAAAGATAACAGCGGAATGAAAAGCGCGGAGCTTACGACGTTTTCCGACGAGCTTTATGTCGGAGGAAAAACGAAGATATTCCTTCTTGCACATACGAACAAGGGGAATAAATTTTCTGCGAGCCTTGAGGAAGCAAGCTTTGTGATTGAAAGTGAACCAGAGGGAATTCTCGCTGTTGAAGATGGCTGCCTTGTGGCAAAAGGAGAGGGAACGGCAAACGTAAAGGCAAACGTAACCTTCAGAGGCGAAACGAAAGAAAGTAATATTCTTACGTTTGAGATAAAGCCCGGAACGCAGAAAAAGCGAACAACCATATATACGCAGGAAATGCGCGAAAACGCGCTTGAAAATGCCAAAAAATACGATTGGGCAAAAGCTGTTGCAAAAAAAGCAGCGGATGAGGCTGATAAATATCTGGATAAGATAGATATTATTTATGATATGATAGAACCGGATAATTTGCCGAGAAGTATGACGGTCGGGCTTGTTGATGACCCGAATGCATACAGCTGTATTTACTGCGGAGTGGATATCCGTGATACACACGGCTCGTATGCATGGGGTGTAGACCCACTGGGACGTCCATGGCAGATTCAGTGTCCGGATTGCAAGCGCCTTTTCCCGTCAAATGATTTCGCAAGCTTTTATGAGCTCGGAAAAGACGAGTACGGAAAGTTTGACCTTGCGCGTGCGCGTCAGCTTCACCACGAAATGATTTATCATAAGGATGGCGAAGAGTGCACCCATACCGCTCCCACGGAAGAATATACCGATGAGTGGTATGAATTCTACGGATACGGTGTAGAGGGCGGATATCTTCATAACGATATGTACGGAGATGTAGGAAAGGATCTCGGCGTTCCGGAAAACGAAGCCGGCCGTTGGGGTGTTGATGACGGCTGGGGTTATGCAACGGGGGAAAAGGCATCAACGGGAATTCCGATAAGGAAGTCGTTTATTGCATTTTATAACTTTGCACTCTGGTCATACGCGGGTCCCGTTAAGTTTATTCCCAATGTTATAGATTCCTTGCGCGATGCATATCTGTATACCGGAGATGAAAAGTATGGCAGAGCGGGTGCAATCCTTATTGACAGAGTAGCCGATGTTTATCCGGGATATGATTTTTACCCGTATATAGAGTTCCAGCATTCACACGGAGGCAAATACACGGGAAAGATTGACGGAAGCATCTGGGAAAGGCGCCATGCAGAAGGTTTTTCACATGCATATGATGCCTTCTGGCCGATGATGGAGGATGACCGGGTTATAGAGTATCTTTCCCAAAAGGCAATAGAACTGGGGCTTAAAAATGAAAAGCTTACTGCCGATATGATCCGTAAAAACTGCGAAGACGGCATATGCCGGGAGATTTTCAAAGCGGCTAAGGAAGCGAAAATCATGGGCAACTTCGGCTATCACCAGATGGCGGTTGCAAATGCTGCAGTAGCGCTTGATTCAATGCCGGAAACACAGGAAATGATTGACTGGCTCTGCGCTCCGTCTGTGATAACAAAGACAGCCGAGTATAAATACGGCAAGAAATTCACGATATACACGGAAAACTCAGGCGGTGAAACATTGTCAAAGATTGTAAGCGACATCAGTCGCGACGGCTTCGGCGCGGAGGTATCTGAGGTATATAACCAAGGTTGGGCAACTCACCTGATTAAGCTCGCCGAGTTGTTTTACCGTTATGATAAGGACAGCGATCTGAATCTGTACAACAATCCGAAGTTCAGAAAAATGCTCTATTCAACATTTAATCTTACAATGGCGGGAAATTATACCTTGCAGGTAGGTGACCAGTATAGCACAGCAAGTACGGGAAACAGAACTGACGGATACAACACGCTTATCGGGCTTGAACGCCTGGAAGATGAAAGCTTTGCGCAGATGTACTATGCAATAAAGAAGGGCAACGTTGAAGGTGCGTATCTGGATATGTTCACAGACAGCGAAGTAAGCATAGAAGAAAAGATTCTGGATATTGTGGAGTGGCGTGGAGAAATCACGCTTCCGAGCCGGAATTTCACAGAATACGGGCTCGCTGTTGTTCGTGCCGGCGAAAAGCTGAAAGGCACAAGTGAGAAGGATTTGCGTCGCGATGTCTGGATGGGATACGGAAACAGTAGTGCGTCTCACGGCCATCTTGATGTTCTACAAATGGGAATTGATGCTTACGGCTTTAACTTCACTCCTGACCTCGGATATCCTGCTGCAACGGGAAATGATCCGAACAGACTGCAGTGGGTATCAAACACGCTCTCTCATAACACGGTTGTTGTTGACGGAGTGAGACAGCTTGGTATATACGTCGGGAATCCGCTTCATTTTGATGATGCGGGAAAGGTAAGTGTTATTGATGTTGAAGCGCCGGAGGTTTATGAACAGACCGACATTTACAGGAGAACGCTTGTGTCTGTGCAGGCATCAAATGAAGTTGATTATACGGTTGATTTCTTCCGCGTAAAAGGAGGAAATGAGCATATCTACAGCTTCCACACCCAGTCATTTAACGGCGTAACGGTTGACGGACTTAACCTTACGGCGCAAAACGGAGGCACATATGCGGGTGAAAACACCGAATATGGAAACGATCCGGATACGCAGCTCACAAACGAATATGAAACCCGTTATCCGCGCGGATATACATGGCTTCGCAATGTACAGCGCGATAACGCTCCCGAGGACGGAAACTTTTCCGTAAACTTTAAGCAGACGGACTTTAACAAGCAGGTCTCCGACTCCAAGGGGCTTAACCTCAAATGGACGGCGCTGAATGACTGGACTCCTTCAAGCGTTGGAATTGCGACTGCCGAGCCGCCGAAGCTTTCGCAGAATAAAAGGGTTCCGGAACTTGACTATATGCTCGTCCACAGAAAGAGTGAGGAAAGCCTTGACACGCTCTTTACTTCGGTTATTCAGCCGTATAAAGGAGAAGAGTATATCGAGAGTATGGAAAGCGTGGCGCTTGTAAGCGACGGCGCAGAAGGCGAGGATGACACTGCAAAAGCGGTTAAGGTAAAGCTTAAGTCCGGACGTGCGGATTATATTATCTACGCAACCAACAACGGCGTTACATATACGCTCACAGATGGAAATGTAAGCTTTAAGTTCCGTGGTTTTGTAGGCGTATATTCCGTAAATGAAAACGGCGCCAATATTTATGCGTATGTAAATGACGGCGATATCATCGGGAACACCGAGGTAACTGCAAGCATTTCAGGCAAGGTTCGTGATTTCACACGTGAGTATGTGAGCGAAAACACCATAACGGTAGAGCTTGATAATGCAATTGATGCGGCGTCGCTTTCGGGAAGGTATATCTATATCAACAATGAGAGTGACATCAACGGTGTATACAGAATTGATTCGGCAACTGTTTCAGGCACAGAGGCAGTTCTTGATGTAGGCGATGTAACGCTTATAAAAGAATATCGGGATATAAATAATCTCGAGCTTGGATTTATCTACAACATATCTGAAGGTGACAGCTTTGAAATTCCGTTGTCGGCATCCGAAGATGTTGCCCCGGTGTTTGATGAGGTTGAAAACGTTTTGACAACAAGTGCCGGCTCGTCAATTACTGTTTTGTTGAATGCGTCAAGTCCCGCGGAAGAAAGCGTAAGCTACATTGGCACACATCTGCCGCGCGGTGCATCAGTGGAAAGTGCAAGCGGCAAGGTGACATGGAAACCGGATTCAAGTCAGGTTGGAGAGCATACGTTTGTTATAACAGCGCGTGACGCTTCCGGTCGTGAAAGCACAACAAGCTTTGAAGTAACGGTTTACGGTTCAACCACGGGCTCAGGAAACAAGACTGAGGATAATTTCGGAACAAGCACCGACACACCAGCTGGTGGCGGTGGAGGCGGCGGTGCCGCACCGACCGATAAGCCGGATGGTGCAACAGATACCGATAACCCCGACGATGAAAGCCTTCTCCTTGAGGAGAAGGTGCCGGGCGCAGGCGAGGCGGATGAGGTGGAAAATCTCCGCTTCAACGATCTTGATAACCACGCATGGGCAGAGGACGCGATAAACACACTTGCGTACGATGGAATAATAAAGGGCACGACCGCAAGC